>NZ_JBGJZO010000010.1:0-68649 GCF_042610485.1 Paenibacillus oryziterrae
TAAACTTCTTTTGTTCCATAAAATGCTCCCCATACAGTAACAGGCTTTTATTATTTCACCTGTCTACTATATGGGGAGCATATCATGCCGGGACACTCTCTTTGACTATATAGATGATTTGAAGAAAGCAGGAAGATACGCCTTGTTCTTCTCCAGCATTTCATCCATCAACTGCTTAGCCACGGATACCGATGGTACCAGCGGATGATGAACAAGCGCCTGCAGAACAAGTCCGCGATCCCCCTGCACCGCTGCATCAATCGTCAGTCTCTCATAGGTTTTGACCGCATGAATTAATCCTTTAACGTGCTCCGGAACTCTTCGGACCGGAAGCGGAATAGGTCCATTCCCTGTCACGATACAGTTCACCTCAATACAGGCATCCTGCGGCAGAAAATCAAGGATTCTTCCGTTTCTCACATTAAGTGTCTGGATATCCCGTTTATCGTTATATATGGAATCCATAACATTAACAGCCGCTTCCGAATAATACGCGCCTCCGCGTTGCTCCAGCTGCTTTGGTTTTTCCTGAAGAGTCGGATCTTTATATAATTCGAACAGTTCATTCTCCACCCGTTTTACCACTTCGGCACGGGTTCCACCCTGCTCCACAGATTCGAGCTGTTCTTTAAGCATAATGTCTGTCATATAGAAATATTTCAAATAATAGGATGGCAGGGCCCCTAGAGACAACAGAAATTCAGAATCCCATTCACTGGGCGGTACATTCTTCGCGGTATATTCCTCACGCTGATCCAGAAGCTCCGGCAGCTTATTCTCCCCGTTCACGAGCACCTCAGTTACCCAGTGCAGATGGTTTAAACCTACGAACTCGGTATAGATATGCTCGGCTTGTGTCTGATATTTCTGAACCAGCATCTTTTGCAAACCGATAGGGGCGTTACACAGACCGATGCTCTTAACGCTGGAATACTTCTGGATCGCTTCGGTAACCATGCCGGCAGGGTTGGTGAAATTCAGCAGCCATGCATCCGGGCTGAGTTCCTCGATATCCCGGCATATATCCAGCAGCGCAGGAATCGTCCGAAGTGCCTTCATCATCCCTCCCGGACCTGTAGTCTCCTGTCCAATTACCCCATATTGATTGGGAATATGCTCATCCCATTTACGGGCTTCCAGCAATCCTACACGCATCTGTGTAGATACGAAATCAGCTCCCTCAATCGCCTTTCTGCGGTCAAGCGTCAGGTGAAGCTCAATTGGCAGACCCGATTTCTCAATCATTCTTCTTGCTAAATTCCCGACAATTTCAAGCTTATGTCTGCCCTCTTCAATATCTACCAGCCATAATTCCTTAATCGGCAACTGATCATAACGCAGCAGAAAGCCCTCTACAATCTCGGGTGTATAAGAGGAGCCCCCTCCAATGACTGCAATCTTCAAACCTTGTTTCATTTATACTCACACTCTTTTCGTCATAGTAATCGAATGAAATTCCTGAATCGTCTTAAGCTGGCTGTAGGCTTCCGGCGAGAGAGCTTCTCCTGATGACTCCAACGCCATCCATACTGCCCCGACTACCGGCTCTACCGCAAGCTTAACCAAATTCACACCGGGTGCAACTCTTTTAACGGCTGCAGCAATGGGAGCGTGGATGAAATCCCCTTCTCCCCGGGTGACAATGCTCCCAGCAAGAACAAGATCGAAGGTCTCCCCTTCCATACCAAGACGGCGAATCACCGCGCAGGCTGACTTGCCAAGTTCTTCACCCTGATGCGTCAGAATATCCTGTGCTACCTTATCGCCTTTCATAGCCGCTTCAAAAGCCAGCTTCGCAATGTGAATTGGCGGAGTCAGATTATGGTCGAGATAGTCATCGAGCATCTCATCGACGTTGTTATATTGAAGGACTTCCAGCAGAAGCCCGGTAAGCATCGTCGGGATCTCTCTTCCATCCCAAGCGCGGATCACAGAGCGAAACACCTCTACCGACAATGCCCCCCCGCCACCGAAATCTCCGAATAGATAGGAGAAACCTCCGCACTGAAAGAAATCCCCCTGCCGGTTTCTCCCCGCGCTGTTGGTTCCACTTCCGCATATCAATACAACACCATATGGTCTGGTTGTGCCAGCCCGCAAAGCAATCTGTGTATCACAAACAATGCTATGCCGGGGAAAGCCTAAAGCGGCGATCATTGGCCGCAGCACTTTAAAGTCCGTCTCTCTGTCCGCTCCTGCCAAGCCGAAGCAGGCATGCTCAATCTCATCCGGTGTTAGAGCAGCTATGTGCAGCGCCGTGTCGACGGCCTGCCCGATATTTCTTCTGGCTATATCATAACCGGTCTGGTGATTACCGTTCCCGGCTTCACCCATGCCGAGAACGTTCCCATACTGATCCGTAACGAGCGCGTAAGTTTTGCTGCCTCCGGCGTCGACGCCCAAGTAATATTTCAAAGGTACCACTCCAGCTTCAAGTAAAATGTTGTGTTAATTAATTCTCGCTGTCGATTCCCGGATAATCAGCTCGGGTTCAAACTGCAGCGGCAGCGATACATCGGGTATTGCAGATTCATTAATCCATTTCAGCAGCAGATCCACACCGTACCGGCCAATCTTCTCAGCCGGCTGGCGTACCGTAGTTAGCCGGGGATGAAGTTCGGACGCCACCGACTGGTCATCAAAACCGACGATGGACACCTCCTGCGGAACCCGTACACCGGAATACTGAAGCGCGTTAATTACGCCGAGGGCAATATTATCATCCGCGGCAAAAATGGCAGTCGGCAGATCTCCGCTTTCCAGCCATTGCTGCGCAATGGCATAACCCGAGGCAATCGTGAACTCCCCACGCTGTACAGCATGCGGGACCAGTCCGGCTTCTTCCAGTGCTATACGGAATCCGTGCTCTCTTTCCCTGCTGCTAAGGAACGGATCGGGTCCGCTAATATGAGCGATTTTGCGATGTCCCAGATCTATGAGATGTCTGGCGGCATCATACCCGCCTTTCCGGTTATTCACAATGACCGAGGGCACCGAAGGATGCTTTAACTGGTTATCCAGCATGACAAAAGGTAAGTTCTTCTTCTTTAATTCCTGCACGTAGGTTTCCTCGTGAATCGGAGAGAGCAGGAATACGCCATCCACACGGTCTTCCTGAAACAGAGGGCTTTGCAGCGCATCCTCTTCAGGAGAATAGACAGAGATGGCCAGGAAATACCCATGCTCTGTCAGCCGGTCATTAATTTCTTTTACGACTAGATCAAGAAAGGAATCATCCAGTGTCATCAGTGTAAGACCGATAATTCCTGTCCGGCCGAGAGCTAAGCTGCGTGCGGCAGCGCTTGGCTGGTACCCTAACTCCTTCATGGCTTGCAGAACCTTATCCCTATTCTTCGGCCGGACTGAGTCTGAGCGATTCAGTACCCGGGACACGGTAACAACCGAGAGACCGGATTTCTTGGCTACATCGAAGATACTTACTTTCATGTCGGATCTCTCCATTTACTGTAGGTTTCAATCCTTTAATTATATCACACGAGTTCTCACGGAAGCCTGCAGATCAAGGGGGTCCAAGGTTCCGCACACGCCTCGGCCCCCTCCATCATTATTTGTTCAGGCGGGCCAACAGCTTCTCCAGCTTATCTTGAATCACTGGCAATACCTCGTCAGCTGCCTGTTTCCCGTTCTCTACGCCGGACAGCTCATTGATAAACAATTCGTTAATCTGCGAGTAGTTGGCAATGAGATGATTATAGGATTCGAAACCGTATTTGTACGCTCCTTCATAGACCTGCTTGATATCGGCAGGATCAATGCCTTCGAAATTACTGTAGTATTTCTCTGCAGCCTTCTGGTTCACGGGCGGATTGCCTCCGCTCAGCTCGATCGACTGCTCCTGAACCTCGGTGGTAATGAGGTATTTGATCCACTCCAGCGCTTCCTGCGGATGCTTTGAATCCTTCAGGATGAATAGCGGATCGACGTAAAGAACGCTTCTTACTTTCTCATTCGGGCCCTGCGGAACGGCGGCTACTCCCACTTTGAAGTTGAAATCCGCAGCAGCGGCAAGACTCCAGGAGCCTACCACCGACATTCCGATTTTGCCGGAGAGGAACGGATCACCGAACTGCCCGGACACAGACTTAGAGAAGGCCGGGGTCGGCGAAATCTTTTTATCCCAGATCAAGCCGTAAATGGTCTTGTAGGCATTAATAACTTCCGGCTGGGTCAGGTTAACTGCAGAAGGTTTGCCGCCGTTACTCCATGTATCATCAGAGTACACATTCGCTCCGAAATACTGCGGCCGCTGGTCCCGCTCGCCCCACCCGAAATCCACACCGTATTGCGCCTCGGCCAGATTCGTTGAATCTACCGTCATTTTGCCGGCGTAATCGACCATTGTATCAAATGTCCAGCTCTTGTCTTCATAATCTGTAGGAGGGTACGAAAGCTTGGCGGCATCGAACAGGTCCTTATTATAGAGCATCACGGTCACATAGCTGTTAATCGGAATCCCGTACGTCTTGCCGTTGACTTTATAGATGTTCATGACATCTTCCGGAATGTTATAGTCGGCAGCATCGAAACCATCTTTCTCCATAAGCGGAGTCATATCGAGCAGCATATTCTTGGTATAATACTCCATGAAGCCGCCGTATCCCCAGTGCGAGGTCACATCTGGTGAATTACCTGCCGCGATAGATGACTGAAGCTTGGAATCAAACTGCTCATACGGTGCTTTGGTCACTTTAATCTTGATCCCTGGATGGGTCTTCTCAAAATCGGGTATCAGCTTCTCCACAAAAGTCCGGTCCGGTGAATCAATCGTATAATGGGTTATGGTTACTGTATCTCCATCACCATTTCCACTGTTTTGCGAACAGGCAGAAAGGGTCAAAGTTAAGGTAAGCATGATACAGACTAGCACTCCTGCATATCTTCCGTGCTTCTTCATGTTCGAACTCCCCCTGATTATGAAATGATTTACTTGATTCCTGTTAGCACTATTCCTTCCACGAACCGCCGCTGGGCAATGGTGAACAACAAGATAATCGGCAGCACCGACAGAAGGGAAGCGGCCATCAGCAAATTCCATGGTGCAATACGAAACTTGGAGGAGAGCATAGCCGCCATGCCGATTGGCAAGGTGAAATTCTCCTGTGAATCCAGATATAACACGGGTGCCAGCAGATCATTCCAGCTCCAAATGAAGGAGAACACCGCAACAGTTGCAAGAACCGGACCCGATAAGGGCATGGTAATATTCCAGTACAGCCGGAACTCACTGCACCCGTCGATCCGCCCGGCAGCATATAATTCGTTAGGGAGTGAGGCAAAGAATTGTCGCAGCAGAAAGATCATGTACGCAGAACCGAAGAATGTTGGCAGAATCAATGGAAGCAAGGAGTCATGCAGGCCAAGTTTCGTAAAGAGCAGAAACTGTGGAATCATAATCGCCGGATAAGGCAACATCATAGTACTGAGAACCAGGACGAACAGCACATTCTTCGCTCTGGACCGGTACCGGGCAAAGCCATACGCCACAAGGCTCGAAGATAATACGGTTCCGATTACCGTCATTACAGCAACAACAATGCTGTTCCAATATTGGCGGCCAAACTTGAGATCAGAATTCGTGAACAGCTTAGTGAAATTGTCCCAGGCATAATCCACAGGCAGCAGCGTCGGCGGGTAAGCAAGCATCTCTTTGGTAGTCTTAAGCGAAGTGGATATCATAAACCATAAGGGTGACAGCATGGCAATCGTAACGGCCAGGAGAATGAGAAACCCAATGGCTTCAAATGGCCTTATCGCGAACTTTGGCCTGCGTGTGATCCCCTTATGCTGTTCCAAAACAACACGGTTCATCGCTCCTCCCCTCCTTCGTAATAAACATAACGCCCGGATGTTTTTAGAATCAGGAATGTCACCAGCAGGACCGCTACCAGCAGAAGCCAGGCCATCGCCGAAGCATAGCCATAACGGAAGTTCTTAAATGCGTTGATGTAGATGTTGTATACGTAGAACCAAGTAGAATAGCTGGGACCGCCTTGGGTAATCGTATAAGCCTGGGTAAATACCTGAAAAGAATCAATGACTCCAATAATAAGCTGGAACAGAAATACGGGTGAAATCATAGGAAAGGTTACATTCAGAAAAGACTTCCAGCGTCCCGCCCCGTCAAGTTTGGCCGCTTCGAGCAGGCTCGCCGGAACTCCTTGCAGCCCTGCCAAAAAGATCAGCATACCAGCCCCCATCCCCCAGAAGGACATAATGATCAGTGCCCAAAGCGCATACTTCTCATCAAGGAGCCAGGGAATTGGATCTACACCGAACCACGACAGTACATAATTGAACAATCCCGCCTGGGGATTGAATACCCAGAACCACAGCAGCGCCATGGATACACCGGAAATCATACTGGGAAAATACATCGCAGTGCGGAAGAAGCCACGAAACGGAACCTTCTGGTTGATCAACAAGGCGAACACAAGTGACAATACAAGCGTGATGGGTACACTAATAAAAGAGTATTTAAGTGTAACTTTGACGGAATTCCAGAACTGAGAGTCATGAAACAGCTCAGTGTAATTTCCGAGCCCGATGAAGACAGGACGATTAATGATGTCATACTCCGTAAAGCTGTAATACAATGATGCACCTACGGGGAACAGGGCGAAAATGATAAAGCCGAGAATCCATGGTGAAGTGAAAGCATAGAAGTGTCGGCTTTCTCTGCGCATTTCTCTGGATAACTTCATGGCATACCTTCCCTTCGCATAATTCCGTTGGCATCCTAAAAGTTTAAGCGCTTTAACTTTTAGGTATAAAAAGTATCACCCCGCCCCTGTGCTGCGCATCAAAGTATAAGCGCTTTAACTTTTGACTAAATTATAGTCTACCATCAAAATGATTTCAATACTTTTATTGTGGTTAACGAAGGATCTCCAGAAGCGGGTATTGATATGAGGCACTTCGGCTACACTCATAAGTAAGGCGTACCCTCTACATCTTCACATGCAAAGGAGATGCATACAAATGCTACCCGTCCACGAACGGCTTGCCGAATTATATACCCTCAGCCGCCAGCGCAAGCTGGATCTGGTTGAAGCTGCCGAAATGCAGCAATGCCTCCAGGTGAATGCCAAGTACTGCTGGGAAATGTCCTGCCTTAACAATGAAGCGCTGCTGGCAATGGCTACCGGCGATAAAGAATGGCAGCAATCCATAAGCTATGCCATAACGGAACTGCGCCTAACCGGCAAACGGGCCAAACGGCCCAACTAAGCACCCACAAAAGCCAACCCGAATATAAAAAGGCAAGCGACATTCATCGCCTGCCCTTCCACGCTTATACCGCTGAGTACCAAGCCGTAGTTCCATTAAAGGAATCGGAACTGCGCTTCAATCAGCCCGTTATAAATTCCTTCCCGGTCCGTAAGTTCCTTGTGTGTGCCTTCTTCCTTGATTTCACCGTGGTTCAGAACGACAATTTTATCTGCATGCCGGATGGTAGACAAACGGTGGGCTACAATAAACGAAGTGCGCCCCTGAAGCAGAATCTTCAGCGCTTCCTGAATTTTCAGTTCTGTCTCTGTATCAATACTTGCCGTTGCCTCATCGAGAATCAGAATGCGGGGATTGGCGAGCAAGGCTCTGGCGAATGACAAAAGCTGGCGCTGTCCCATGGACAAGGCACTCCCGCGCTCCTCCACCTCTGTATCATATCCCCGTGGCAGCCTGCTGATAAATTCATGGGCATCCACAGCCATGGCTGCCTCCTCGACTTCCTTGTCGGTAGCATTCAACCGCCCGAAACGGATGTTATCACGGATCGTACCGGAGAAAATAAAGGTATCTTGCAGCACGATACCAATCTGCTCCCGCAGACTTTGCAGGGTCACCTCGCGGATATCTCTGCCGTCAATAGTAATTTTCCCGCTCGTAATGTCATAGAAACGGCTGAGCAGATTGATTATCGTGCTTTTTCCTGATCCGGTGTGGCCAACTAGCGCAATGGACTGCCCCGCCTTCACTTTGAGGTCAATACCCTTCAACGCCGCCCGCCCTTTCTCATATTCGAATACCACATGCTCAAAGCGGATGTCTCCGCGGATGGTGGGCAGCGGCTGTGCCCCCGGAACATCCTTCACCATTGGTTCTTCATCCAGGTATTCGAATATCCGCTCCGACGAAGCCATGGCGACCAGCAATTGGTTGTACATCTGCCCGAGGCGGTTGATCGGGTCCCAGAAGTTGCTGACATAGGTGCTAAATGCGACCAGCGCGCCGATCGTAAGCTGCCCCGACTGAATCAAATGGGCACCCAGCCAGAACAGAATCATCGTTCCCAAGCCACCGGTCACCTCGATGATCGGCCCAAAACCCTGGTTCATCGCTGAAGCTTTATTCCATGATTTGCGGCTGTCCATGTTCATGGTATCGAAATACTGCATATTCTCCTGTTCCTGCGTGTACGCCTGTGTCACCCGAATGCCCTGAATGGATTCATTCAAGTGGGAGTTGATTCGCGAGTTCTTGATCCGTACATCCTGCCAGGCCATGCGGATCTTCTGCCGCAGCTTAGTGGAGACAAAGAACATAATCGGCACGGTAACCATGACCGCAAGCCCCAGCTTCCAGTTAATCAGCAGCAGAATCACCATAATCCCGGCAAGCTGCACACAGTCGATCATGAGGTTGACCGCACCATTGGTGAACAGATCCTGAAGTGAGTTAATATCATTCGTGACCCGCACCAACACGGAACCCGCCGGTCTTTTATCAAAAAAGTTAAATGAGAGCTTCTGAATATGCCGGAACAGGTGCGAACGCAGATCATAAATCACCCGCTGCCCGATCACATTGGTATATTTGATCCGGTATACACCGGCAATCCACTGGATCAGATACAGCACGACGACGCTTGCTGTAAGTAGGTACAGTAGAGTCAGGCTTGTATTTCCATCCGCCGGGTTAATTGCCCGGTCAATAGCCAAACTGGTCAGAAAAGGTACCATGAGCTTGGTTATCGTACCCAGGACCATCATAATCAATACCAGGGGCAGCATCTGCCTTGCATAAGGTTTCATATAGCTGAACAGCCGGACGAACTGTTTCCAGTCAAAGGCTTTATCGATCTGATCGTCATCCTTGTATACGAACCGTTCTTTAGTGGAATCATTCGTCTGGGTCTTGTTATCGGCAAAAGCAATACTTCCCGCGGGTTTAGTCTCAAGCTTCATTCCGCAGCACGCTCCTTCCCTCCAGTGTCTCTGGTCAGATAATCTGCATACTGGATCCGGTAGACATCCCGGTAAGGACCCGGCACTTCAATAAGCTCCCGGTGAGTCCCTCTCTGTATGACACGGCCCTCGTCAAGAACAATGATCTGATCCGCATGCCGGAGTGAAGAGATCCGATGGGCGATAATCAGTGTCGTGCGCCCCCGCATCACTTCCTGGAAGCCGGCTTGAATTTCGTGCTCCGTCTCCATATCCACGGCACTGGTCGCATCATCTAGAATGAGAATTCGCGGATTCTTGAGCAGCGCTCTGGCGATGGCAATCCGTTGTTTCTGTCCGCCGGAGAGGCCCATACCCCGTTCACCTACAACCGTATCGTAACCCTCGGGCATCTCCATGATGAACTCATGAGCCTTGGCCAGTTCAGCCGCGCGGATAATCTCCTCCATGGTTACATTGTTCAACCCGTACGAAATATTATTGCGGATCGAGGAGGAGAAGAGGAAGGTCTCCTGAAAAACAGTAGCGATCTGCGAACGCAGGCTATGTACCGTGTATTCCCTAATGTCCTTGCCATCCAGCAGAATATTCCCTTCGTTCACATCATAGGCGCGCATCATCAGCTGGGTCACAGTAGACTTCCCTGAGCCTGTCCCTCCGAGAAAACCGATAACGGAACCTGCGGGAGCGTCGAAATGAATATCCGTCACCGCCGGCATCTTATTCCCGTAGGCAAAAGTAACATGGTTAAAGGTAATATGCCCCTGCACCTCTGCAGCTTTCAGTTCTCCTGCGTCCTCCTTGTCCTTCACGTCAATCCGCTGATTCAGCACCTCCAGTACTCTCTCGCCAGATGCCTTGGACTGGGTATAGTTATTGATATGGAATCCGAGTCCCCATACCGGCCCGATGATATACCAGATCAGACTGAAGAAGGCAACCAGCTCTCCCAGAGACATGTGTTTATTAATGACCAGCGTTCCGCCGACACCGAGCAGAATGGCTACACTCACCGATGCGAGAAGCTCCATGACCGGAAAAAAACGGCTCCACAGCTCAGCGGCAAAAATCTGATTATTCTTGTAACGCTCATTACGGTGGGAGAACTTCTCCACCTCATACCCTTCCCGGGCAAACGACTTCACGGTCCGGACACCCGTCACATTCTCCTGAACGGCTGTTGTAAGTGCACTTAGCGCCATTCGCATCTCCTGAAACGCAGGATGAATCTTAGATTCAAATCGGAAAGCCACAGCAGCTAAGAATGGCATCGTAATCAAAGTGACCAGAGTAAGCTGCCAATTAAGTGTGAACATCATGATAGAACCGAAGGCAACCATAAAAAATACATTCAGCAGTTGGGCAAACCCGAAGCCGATAAAGAGTCGGATCGCTTCCAGATCCCCGGTCAGCCGGGACATCAGGTCTCCTGTCTTAGCCGTATCATAATACCGGAAGGACAGAAACTGCAGCTTCTCGTAGCAGCCGTTTCTCAACCGGTAGGCGAGGAAGTTGCCCAATCGACCTCCAAAAAAACCATGCAGAAACTGAAGGCAGGCTTTAATAAAAACTACGCCTAGCACAGTTAGCGCAAGCACTGGTACTGCCTTGAAATTCATTGGAACAATTACTTCATCAATCAGCTTTCTGAGTAAATTGGGAATGATCAATCCTACTGATGTTGCAGCGGCCAGGCATACAATCGAAAGATACAAATAATGCAGCTTCTCCCGGTAAAAGCCCCGCAGTTGCCTGAGAACGTCCATCTCTTTCCTCCTTAGAGCTATTTCGCGTAAGCGGCTTAGCAGACAAGGCTTAGCCTAACTTCACATAGCATCTTTCTATATTTAGCGCTTCCATTTTAGTGACTTTATGCAGTTTATCATCCCTCTTTTAATGCGGCAAAGCGTAGAATCACCCATTTTCCACTTGATATGCGACAAATTGGTGCTTAACCTCAAGGTTATTAACTATCCTTTCTTTAAATACTCTGATTTCCTCGTAAATGCTAATGAATTAAGGTTAGGGTTGATTCAACTGTTACTCCGAGATGTGCATATGGTTGATGAAAATCTTAAGCATGTACTGCCTCATAATAGAAAAATCCGCCAGCCTATGGCTGACGGAGACTTTGGGAGTGTGAGACTATACCCAAAATGCTTTAGTGATGATTACCAGCAAGATATAAAGCACCAGAATTGCCGTTGTCGATGTCCAGCCTACCAAAGGACCAGGACCATATCCATTACCAACACATTCACCCATTAGTGATTCCTCCCTTGTAATTGAGTACACCATAGCGTATGCGGATTTCCCTGGTCTGCTTGGGTGAATGCACCGGTTCCCGGAACATTAAGCCATAATAATATTCGGGCTGTCCCCCTGCTTCACGGCTTTCACCTAAAGGTTTATTTTGCTTCGCAATTGATATTAAGCAGTCTTTATTCACACATTAACCAAACACCCCGCCACTCTAATAATGGGTAGCGGGGTGTCGTATGTATATCGCGGTTTCCTTAGACCTTTGGTATTGTGTCTGGCCAACTAAAAACGTGTCCGAGGCTTTGACACTAAAGTATCAAAAGCACTGCGGACACGTATTTGTATTCCACGGAGAAGCCTAAGTAAAATCTGTTACCCGATAGACCCTTCCATCTCGAACTTAATGAGACGATTCATCTCTACCGCATATTCCATCGGCAGTTCTTTGGTAAATGGCTCAATAAAGCCCATAACAATCATTTGGGTCGCTTCGGCTTCGGTGAGACCGCGGCTCATCAGGTAGAAGAGTTGCTCCTCGGATACCTTGGAGACGGTTGCCTCATGCTCCAGCGTAATGTTGTCATTCATGATCTCATTATACGGAATCGTATCTGAAGTAGACAGATTATCCATAATGAGTGTATCGCATTTAATGTTCGACTTAGCACCTTCTGCCTGACGGCCAAAGGAAGCAAGTCCACGGTAGGTTACCTTACCGCCGTGCTTGCTGATCGATTTAGATACAATGGTTGAAGTTGTATCCGGAGCCAAGTGAATCATCTTGGCACCCGCATCCTGGTGCTGGCCTTTACCGGCTACAGCAATAGAGAGTACGGAGCCTTTGGCGCCGCGGCCTTTTAGCACAACCGCAGGATATTTCATCGTCAGCTTAGAGCCGATGTTGCCATCCACCCATTCCATCGTGGCATTTTCTTCAGCAACCGCACGTTTGGTAACGAGGTTATAGATATTTGGTGCCCAGTTCTGGATAGTAGTATAGCGAACCCGGGCATTTTTCATGCACAAAATTTCAACAACCGCGCTGTGCAGAGAGTTCGTGCTGTAGATTGGAGCCGTACAGCCTTCAACATAATGCACGAAGCTGTCTTCATCGGCAAGAATCAGGGTGCGCTCGAATTGTCCCATGTTCTCGGAGTTAATACGGAAGTACGCCTGCAGCGGCACTTCGCATTTCACACCTTTCGGAACATAAATGAAGCTTCCGCCTGACCATACCGCACTGTTTAGTGCAGCAAATTTATTATCAGATGGTGGAATAATCGTTCCGAAGTATTTCTTCAGCAGCTCCGGATGCTCCCGAAGAGCAGTATCGGTATCAGTGAAGATAACACCTTGATCTTCAAGGGTCTTCTGCATGCTGTGGTAGACAACTTCAGATTCGTATTGTGCCGATACGCCGGCCAGGAACTTCTGCTCCGCTTCCGGAATGCCCAGCTTGTCGAAGGTTTCTTTAATTTCCGAAGGAACCTCTTCCCATGTCTTCCCTTGTTTCTCCGAAGGTCTTACATAATACTGAATATCCTCGAAATCCAGATCGTCCATATTGCCGCCCCATGTAGGCATCGGCATTTTGCGGAACTGTTCCAGTGATTTCAGGCGGAAATTAAGCATCCACTCCGGTTCATTCTTGATTGCAGATATTTCTTTGACAATTTCGGCCGTCAAACCTTTGCCAGACTGGAAAATCGACTTGTGCTCATCCCGGAATCCATACTGGTACTCTTCCATCTCGGGCGCTTTCTTCGCCATGGTGTCAGCCTCCTTGTTCTACTGTTATTTGTGTTCTTCTTCCCCGTCGATCCCTTTACGCAATGCATTCCAGGCCAGGGTGGCACACTTGATGCGTGCCGGAAATTTATTCACTCCCGATAGGGCTTCGATATCTTCATAATCGTCAAACTCAACGTTGTCGCCCTTCATCAGGCAAGAGAAGCGCTCCGCCAGATCAAGAGCCTGTTCTACGGTTTTGCCTTTGACCGTCTCCGTCATCATCGAAGCCGAAGACATGCTGATCGAGCAGCCTTCTCCGTTGTAACGGGCGTCCTTCACAACCCCATCTTCCACTTTGAGTTGAAGCGTGATCCGGTCGCCGCAGGTCGGGTTATTGAGTTCTATCTTCATCGCATCATCATCAAACGAACCGCGGTTCCGGGGATTCTTATAATGATCCATAATTACGCGTCTGTACAAATCATCCAAGTTCATCGGCGAAATACTCCTTTGTCTTGATTAAGCCCTGAACCAGCCGATCAACATCTTCTTCGGTGTTATACAGGTAGAAGCTGGCGCGCGCCGTTGAGCTGACTTTCAGCCAGCGCATTAGCGGCTGGCAGCAGTGATGGCCGGCGCGAACGGCAATGCCTTCCGCATCCAAGACCGTTGCTACGTCATGAGGGTGAACGTCTCCCAGATTGAAGGTCACGACTCCAACCTCACGATTGCGAGGTCCATAGATCGTAAGTCCGCCGATCTCAGACAGACGCTGCTCCGCATAAGCGGCGAGCTTCATCTCATGACGGTGTATTTCATCCATTCCAACCGACTGCAGGAAATCAACGGCTGCCCCGAGTCCAACGGCTCCGGCGATAATCGGGGTGCCGCCTTCGAACTTCCAGGGAAGCTCTTTCCAAGTCGATTCGTAGAGACCTACATCATCAATCATTTCGCCGCCGAATTCCACCGGCTCCATAGCTTCGAGCAGCGATTTTTTACCGTATAATGCTCCGATTCCGGTAGGAGCCAGCATTTTATGCCCGGAGAGGGCGTAGAAATCACAATCCAAATCCTGCATATCTACCTTCATGTGCGGAGTACTCTGCGCGCCGTCTACAACAATGACTGCCCCATGTCGATGGGCGATAGCCGCTAACTCCTTCACCGGGTGGGTAACGCCCATAACATTGGATACATAAGCGACAGCTACAATTTTGGTCCGGTCTGTAATTGTCTTCTCGGCATCCTCCAAAGTAATGGTTCCATCTGCCTGGAGGGGAATAAATTTAAGCGTGGCGCCAGTTCTTTTGGCAAGCTGCTGCCACGGGATAAAATTGCTGTGATGCTCCATTAGTGTAATAACAATCTCATCGCCTTCCTTAACGGCCGAAGAGCCGTAAGAAGAAGCTACAAGATTTAGCGCCGTTGTGGTGCCGCGGGTGAAGATAATTTCTTTGGTGCTTCGTGCATTAATGAATCTGGCCAGCTTCTCTCTGGCACCTTCATAAGCATCCGTTGCCCGGCTGCCCAGTGTATGGACACCGCGGTGTACGTTGGCGTTGTCCCACTCGTAATATGACTTAACCGCTTCGATGACCTGGCGCGGCTTCTGGGAAGTCGCCGCACTGTCCAGGTATACAAGCGGGTGGCCGTTCACCTGCTGATTCAGGATGGGAAATTGCTCCCGGATAGTGCTGATCATTGACCCAACTTCCTTTCCACAAGAGATTGGAGCTGATTGCGCAGTCCCTCCAGTGGAATTTGCGACACAACGGGAGCCAGGAAGCCATAAATAACAAGTGTTTCCGCATCATGCCGTGAAATTCCCCGGGACATCAGGTAATATACCTGTTCGGGATTGACCTGTCCTACGGAAGCGGCATGGCCTGCTGTAACATCATCCTCATCAATAAGGAGGATCGGGTTGGCATCACCGCGCGCTTTTGGACTTAGCATCAATACTTTCTCTGTCTGCTGGCCATCGGCACGGGTTGCGCCTTTTTCTATCTTGGTAATTCCGTTAATAATTGAAGTGGCTGCATCACGCATCACCGCGCGCGTGATCATGTTACTTGGAGTGCTTTTGCCGAAATGCTGAGCTTGGGTTGTATAATTCAGCTTCTGCGAACCTGAGCCGACTGCAATAACCTTGGCATTCGAGCTCGATCCGTTGCCTTTAAGCACCGACTTGGTGTCGCTTGCGGTGTCTCCATAATTCATTTCACCGACGATCCAGTCAATCTCGCCATCATTTGCTACGACTGCACGGCGGTAGGTAACATCGGTAATATCTTCTCCAAGCTGATGCACTGTAGCATAACGAACCTTAGCACCTGCTCCAACAAACACCTCCACCGCGCCATTATGCAGGCTGGCTTCGGTCTTATCTGAAACATAGTTATCAACATAAGTAACAGAGCTGTTGCTGTCGGCTACAATAAGAATGTGCGGAACAAAAGCAGCTTCGGCATCATCGGTAAGAAGTACAGCCTGAAGCGGTGTTTTGACTTCAACATTACGAGGTACATATAGGAATACTCCACCGTTCCAGAGCGCTGCATGCAACGCCGCCAGGGAGTTCTCTCCAGGCAGTACGGCTTGATGCAGATATTTCTGAATCAAATCGCCATGCTCCTTGACTGCAGTAAGTAAATCGGTGAAGATTACTCCCTGCTCCACCAGTTCTGGTGCCAGTCTTGTATATACAGCGCCTGAGTTACGTTGAATAATCAAGCTTCCCTCTTCCTGATCCTTTACCAGTGCAGCAATAGAGGATGGAGCTTCGATAAGTGAAGTAATGGAAGGGCTGGTCTTATAGTTTACGGACTGATCTAAGTTCCAGCGGTCAATCCGGGTCTTCTCCAGTTTGGGCAGGTTCAGCTCTGCTGCCAGCGCCAATGCCGCCAAGCGGCTTTCCTTCAGCCATTCCGGCTCGCCGTTTCTTTGCGATAACTCGCTTAAACGTTCGGCATCCACCGGAAGTGTGGTTTGCGTCGTCATATAGTGGTCTCCTCCTTCCCGGTGTGTTTTAAGCGTTCTGTCCTACAGTCTCATCTTCAATGCCAAGCTCTTCTTTGATCCATTCGTAACCTTCGGCTTCCAGACGTTCAGCAAGCTCAGGTCCTCCGGATTTCACAATTCGACCCTGCATCATTACGTGTACAAAATCAGGTTTAATATAGTTCAATAGCCGCTGATAGTGGGTAATAACCAGGAACCCACGGTCTTCGCTGCGCATGGAATTCACACCGTCGGCTACAATACGAAGTGCATCAATATCAAGGCCGGAGTCAATCTCGTCCAAAATTACGATCTTAGGATCCAGCATCATCATTTGCAGGATTTCATTCCGTTTCTTCTCACCGCCGGAGAAACCTTCGTTCAAATAACGGTGCAGGAACTCAGGGTTCATCTCCAGTTCCTTCATCTTCGCTTCCATTTGACGAATGAAACGGATCAAAGAAATCTCGCTTCCTTCTTCTCGGCGTGAATTAATCGCACTGCGCAAGAAGTCAGAGTTAGTCACTCCGGAAATTTCGCTTGGATACTGCATCGCCAGAAAAAGACCGGCACGTGCGCGCTCATCCACAGCCATTTCCAAAAGATCCTCACCTTCAAGCGTTGCAGTTCCCTCAGTCACTTCATATTTAGGGTGACCCATTAGTGCAGAAGCAAGTGTACTTTTACCTGTACCATTGGGACCCATAATCGCGTGAATTTCTCCGCCTTTCATTGACAGATTGATTCCCTTGAGAATTTCCTTCCCTTCAATTGTCGCTTTCAGTCCCTCGATAACAAATTCTGCTGCCATAAATAGTATTCCCTCCATTATTCGATTTGCGAAATCAAAAGCGGTATCTGTATTGTAAACAGGATGTCCCTGGTTGCCAGCACAAGTAGACCTAATTGTAATACTGAGTATCACATTATAATTATTATAAATTAGATCATAGTGATTATCAATGATTCTCATTAAGTTTATTACAAACCAATCTTTTTTACAAACGTATTCCCTTGTCCAAAAGACAAAAAAATAAAGCCTCCTTTCTGAGGCTTTATTGTAAACGTAGCCATAGAAATCCCTTTACCGGGATACTCAGCCGAGGAAAGAACGCAGCATCCATTGCTGCTTCTCCAGATCACTACGAATCTTAATGAACAAATCTGCAGTTGGCTGATCGCTGGCTTCTTCCGCCAATTCGATCCCCTCAGTTAATTCCTCCGACACGGTTGCGAAATCCTCAATTAAAGATTGAATCATTCCGCGGGTGTCTTCTTTGCCTGTAGCTTCTTGTATCGTTGAAAGCTCCAAGTATTCTTTCATAGTAGCAGCCGGTGACCCTTTAATTCCCAGAAGACGCTCAGCCACCTCATCCATTTTGAGTGTAATATCATTGTACAATTCTTCAAATTTCACATGCAACGAGAAGAACTGTTCCCCTTTAACAAACCAGTGAAAGTTATGCAATTTAACGTACAATACGTTCAGGTTAGCCACCTGACGGTTTAAGGTTTGCTCCAGTGATGTTGTGTTTACTTTATTGTTTTCTTTAGCTTTAGCCATGATCTTATCCCTTCCTTATCCGATAGTGTAGCCGGTTTCCCGTTGTTCTTCCCGGCTCTGCCCTGCAGTGGTCTATATTCATCTTACCCTTCCGGGTACAAGACGAAACAAGGAAATGTTGAGATATGCCCGTCCTGTTACCTAGGATGAACTTCGATGACACAGCTTATCCTTATATATATGCAAAGATCTACAACTCATGCAAAAAAGGAGCCTAAGGCTCCTTGAAAATGGAAGCTTATCTATTTCGCGGAGACTTATCAGACCATCCGCAGCAAAGCTTCTGCTCCAGTCATACCCGGGAGTATGCCCAAATGTTCAGCCTCCGTTGTAACAGACTCCATCGGTGCGGCCAACAGCTGTTCCAGCGTACGGACGCCTACTGCCCTGGCGGCTATAATATGACGGTCGCCCAGACGATCATTCAACAGTCCGATATCCAGTGCTCCGCACATAATGTATCCTTTACTTGTGCTGATGCTAAGTAGTGTTGTCTTAGGCAGCTTGACTTCCACACCAAGCATGATGTGATCACCTACGACGATGGGTTCAAGGGTAACCAAATTAAAGCACCTCCTCTTCTCGCTTACACGATGTATGTGTATGCCTTAACACTTGACAATGTGTGGATGGCAGTCCTGTACAAACAATTTATAGCAAAGCGCAAGTCCTATTTGTCACTTGTGAAATCGTCTGGTTATTGATTTAATAGTGATAAGGTTATATACTAAATAACCGCATTCCTAATAATTAAGCCGGGGGACTTATGGACAAGAGACTTCAAAGCACTGACGGAAACTACCTATTCAACGTCGATATCCTAATTAATGCCCGTACCAACCCGCTTGCCATGCAACTTTTGCTCGAGCTGTTGAACAACAACGATAAAGTAACTGATTTCAAAATCAATTCCGGTATGGAAATGGGAAGAACGATCGACAACCTTCTCCGTTCTGCGAAGCTTGCTTTGCAGCAGCAGGAGGCAGCTGCTCCCAAACCGGTCAAATCGCCTGTGGACAGAGTGGTCAATCCCCAAGTCAAAACAAATCAGCCACCCTCATCTAAACTTTCCAATCAGCCAAAGCAATCTGAGCCAGCGTTGGGACCTGCAGATGTATTTGGCCAAATTCGTAAATATGTTCAGAACAATCAGCTAGTTCGTATCAGAGCCAATCGTCATGGGAAGCAAGTTTCTATGCCATGCCGGATTCTTAACTTCGATGAAGCGGCCAATACACTTAGTGTGTATCATGTGGATGAGAAGCAAGTGTACACCTTCAAACTTAACGAAATTGACGAATTTTTGTAAGTTCCGCTACCAACAATAAACAAGCACCCTGCCTTATGAGCAGGGTGCTTGTTTATTAATTTTCTTTTTCATAAAATGGCAGCAGATGCTACATATCCGTTCTCCGGGAAAGAGCTTCCAATACAAGCAGTAACCAGCCGGCAAGAAAACAAATACCGCCCAGCGGTGTGATTGCTCCGAGCACCTTGATGCCGGATATACTAAGAACGTAGAGACTTCCCGAGAAGAGTATAATGCCTGATATCAGCAGCCTGCCAGACCACCTGAGTCTGGAGCTTTCTCCCCACTGGCCCACTATAAGGGCAATTAGGATAAGGCCGAGCGCATGTACCATATGGTATTGCACACCGGTTTCATACACCTTCATAGCGTCTTCACCAATCATCGGCTTCAGCAGATGTGCACCGAACGCCCCAATAGCTACTGAAAGCATCGCCAGTAAAGATCCCCAAGCCAGAAACGTACGCTGCATGGTATACATCTCCTTCATTTAAATGCTGCCTATAGCATGGTGTTCCATCCCCGAACGGAAGGTCTTTTTATCTTAACGTATTGCAGGACTGTTTTTCCAGCCGCGCTTTTATATATTTTCCAATTGGGGGGTTGCAATTCATGTCGTCTTATGAAAAAGTGAGCATGTACCCTGTTACTTTTATCTGCTGAAGGAGTGTCACTACATGGATGATAATTATTTGTCGAAATCAGATCCGCTTGAACCTTCCCTCCCGTACGAATCGAAGTATAACCTGAAGCATTCCGGCCCGGGTATCGCTTCCTTTGTCATCTCCATCGTCTCCATTCTGGGCTACGTCATTACTATAATTACCGTCTTTGCCATGGCCAGTTCCATTATGAATGAATTCGGTGAAATGACCAATGACGCCTCACAGTCGATTATGTTCTTGGGATTTGCCGTGCTGGCACTGGCCGCACTGAATGTCGTGGGAGTCGTTCTCGGTATTATCGGACTTATTATCCGCAACCGGAAGAAAGTACTGGCAATTATCGGTACGATTCTCAATGGAGTCGTCATTCTGTTCTTCATGTTATTAATTGCGGCAATACTCATCAACGCGGGAACGGTATAAACGCATCCCACATGACTAAGGGCTGTTTCAGGCCGTTAACGGCACTTGAAACAGCCCTTTAATTCAATTATCCAATCTACTATTGGTTTACGATCGAATTAAGCGAAGAATAGACATGCGGCGGGAACCCTTCGAGTGCATCACCCATAGGAATATGAAGCTTGAAAATATAACCCTGTCCGTCGATTTCCTTCACTATATATTTCATAATGCTGCCCTTTCCGGTAGCTGACAGAAACAGTCTGGCATCCGACATGGAATCCGGTCTGTCCACTTCAGTAATCACACTCACCTTCCCTGTCTTCGCCAGTTCCTCTTGTCCTTCCAGCTTCAAATAATCCAGATTGAAATCCGAAGGCAGCTTGATAATATCGGCATAATAGTCCTTATCAATCGTCAGAAACAACCGGTTCTGGTCCTGATCAAACGTTAGGATATCAAGCACATACAGGGCATATCCGTCACCATGGGCAAGTTTGGCAACCTTATCTTCAACATTGCCTTCCAAATTCAATTTCATGGTCATGTTCTGCGGCAGTTCAACCTCCCCGGCAGCCCCCCCACTATCTTCTTCTGACAGCGAAAGCTTGGACAGGATGCGTTGTTTCAAAGTGTCATCGTTACCTACTAGTTTCTCCACGAACTCAAACACAACTGGATCATTCATCTGAAGTGTCTCCGGAACACTTTCGGTTCCGGCTCCAAGTTCAAACGCAGTAGGTCCTTCCTCCGTTTCTATTTCTACCGAGTGATTATCAATCTGTCCTATATAAGTACCGCTACCCTGAATTACCACTGGTTCTTCAGCAGGAGGTTCTGTGGAAGGTGCCGGACTGGCGGTTACAGTAGGCAATGGTGATGCGGATGCGGATGCCGTTGCAGTTGGAGGATTCTCTTGACCTGGAGCTGCAACCGGATGATCCCCTCCGCAGGAAGACAGCAGCAACAGACTAGCAAGTGATGCGACAATTACAGGCAATACGTATCTTGTTCTCATCTGAATACCTCCTGTTCATAGATGCATAGTGAATTCTGTCGTACTACATATATAAACGTGTTCGTCTTAACCAAGGTTGCAGGGTTAACATTACATTACATTACATTACCCTCTTTCATAGGTGTACTAGCACTGACATATTAAAGTACCCTTACCCGCTAAACCCTAGACCCGATAGGAAGTCTCTCCGTTCACCACCGTCATTCTAACGTTGACCTTCAGCAACTCCTCTGAATCCTTATACACATCCCGGTCTATCACTGTGAAATCCGCATAGTGGCCTGGAGCAAGTTCTCCTCTTAGATTGTCTTCACCGGCTGCGGCGGCACTTCCAGCAGTGAACAATCGTATGGCTTCCTCAGTGGTCAACTTCTCCTGTGGCAAATATCCTTCGTGCGTCTCCCCCGGTTTGCGGCGGGTTACGGCAGCATGCATGCCCAGGAACGGATTCAGCGGTTCGATTGGAGCATCGCTGCCACTCGCGCAAAGTATGCCTGCATCCAGAAGTTTTTTCCACGCGTATAGATAATCTGTTCTTGCCGAGCCAACGCGGTCTAGTACCCAGGGGAAATCGCTTGCCACAAAACGCGGCTGAATATCGGCGATGAGCCGGAGGCTCCGCATTTTCTCCACAAGTCCAGCATTCAGAACCTGGGCATGGATGAAGCGGTCAGGCAGCGGTGCATCCATAGGTAATGCTGCTGTCTTCATCGCCTCAAGGGTCATGCGGGCAGCCGCATCCCCGATGGCGTGGACAGCCACAGGAAAGGACATTCTTCTGGCGGAAGCCACAATTTCATTCAGCTTATCCTGGGTGTGAATCGCGATTCCAGAGGTATGCAGAGCGTCGCTGTATGGATCCTCCAAAAGAGCCGTACGACCGCCGATCGCACCGTCAGCGAACAGTTTCACAGCGCCCAGACGTAACCACTCGTCGCCTGATCCAGGCTGAAGCCCCAGCTCTTCTACCTCCTGAAGATATGTATAATACAGTAGCTGATGGGTGCGGAAATGCAGCCCTTCCTCCCGGAGTTCCCTATGAATACGCAGCATAGTATCTACGCTGCCAAGCAGCCGTAAGTCCTCAGTGTGGGCAGCGGTCAGCCCTAGTGACAGGGCGTCCTTATAGGCGCGTCTCATGGCTGCTTTCAAGGCGGCATAATCCGGCACCGGTTGCACAGCGGCAAACGGTTCGGAAGCATCCTCATAGATCCAGCCGTTCAGACGACCGGCATTGTCCCTTCCATAAGCACCAGAGGCGAAATCAGGAGTACTTTCGGTAATCCCGGCCCTGCGGAAAGCTTCGCTGTTCGCTAGAAAAGCATGAAAGCAAGTCCGTGTCAGATAAACCGGATGCTTGTCCGTTACAGCGTCAAGTTCAGTCATATTCGGTGCTTCAGCAGGCTGGAACTCGTTCTCATTCCAGTTCAGACCGAGTATCCATTCCCCTGCCGGAGTTACCTCTGTCCGTCTGCGGATCATTTCCAGCATCTCTTCCTTCGAAGTAACGCCAGTGAAGTCCAGCATGTCCAGCTTCAATCCGTGCATGCCCAGATGCAGATGCGCATCTACAAGGCCGGGAAGTACATAACCCCCATCCCAATCCACCGTATGATACGGTTTGCCGGACAATTGCAGGGCTAGTTCACGGCCGTCCCCGATAGCGGCAATTCGCCCGTTCTCAACATATATTGCATCTCCCGCAATCTTACTGGATGACGGCAGAACGCCATTTGTAAACAAGGTTGCTGTCATAGGTAGCTGCTCCTTCTCTTATTCAATGTAACTCCTATTGTAGTATAGGCACAAACGGGATGCACGCTGCCGTATAATTGCAGCGAATGGGGCAGACATTCCGGCATTATCACATATCCCCCATCCCCATGAATATACTTTAGTTACAACCTGCACTTTGAAGTAGCCTGTACGGAATTATATTTCTTGGGAGGTGGTCAGACATGCAACCGCAGCAGCCCTTCACATTCGTTGTATCCAAGGAAGACTGGTCCCTGCACCGGAAAGGCCATCAGGATCAGGAGCGTCATCAGCAGAAGGTCCGGGACGCCATTAAAGATAATTTGCCAGATCTCGTAACCGAAGAGAACATTATCATGTCGGACGGCAGGCAGATTGTGAAGGTGCCGATCCGCAGTTTGGATGAGTACCGGATCATCTATAATTACCGTAAGCAGAAGCATGTTGGTCAAGGTGATGGAGACAGTCAGGTGGGCGATGTTCTGGGCCGCGAGCCTTCATCTGCCGGTCCGGGCAAAGGAGAGAAGGCCGGGGATCAGCCGGGACAGGACACGATTGAGGCCGAAGTGGACTTGGAAGACCTGGAGGATATCCTATTCGAGGAGATGGAGCTTCCGCACCTGAAGCCGAAGGATAAAGAGGAGATTGAGGTCCAGTCCATCGTCTTCAACGACATCCGCAAAAAAGGAATGATGTCCAATATCGACAAAAAGCGTACCCTGTTGGAGAATCTGCGCCGCAATTCAAGCGCGGGACGGCCCGGCATTCACGGCATCAGCCCCGACGATCTGCGCTACAAAACCTGGGATGATATTACCGTCCCTCACTCCAATGCCGTGATCATCGCCATGATGGATACCTCAGGTTCTATGGGCACGTTCGAAAAATACTGCGCACGCAGCTTCTTCTTCTGGATGACCCGCTTTCTGCGCCGCCAGTATGAGAAGGTGGAGATCGTGTTCCTTGCCCACCATACAGAGGCGAAAGAGGTCACCGAGCATGATTTCTTCACCCGGGGTGAAAGCGGCGGCACGATCTGCTCCTCCGCTTACCAGAAAGCACTGGAGATTATTGATTCCCGCTATCCGCCATCCAAATACAACATTTATCCGTTTCATTTCTCCGATGGCGATAACCTGAGTTCTGACAATGAACGCTGCGTGAAGCTGATCGCGGAGCTGCTGAAGCGCAGCAATATGTTCGGCTATGGGGAAGTGAACCAGTACAACCGCAGCAGCACCCTCATGGCGGCCTACCGCCACGTCAAACACGAACAATTCATGCATTATGTCATCAAGGATAAAAAAGAAGTGTACCAGGCTTTGAGGACCTTTTTCCGGAAACGTGATGGTGTGCAAGGGTAATGATGTGCCATAGGATAAAAAGGGTGACCCAAGCGCCAAATGAAATGCTCCCCATACAATAGACAGGTGAAATAACGAAAACCTGTCTCGCTATGGGGAGCATTTTGGCGGTTCATGGTTTTAATTTGATACTAATTGGATAAACGCAAAGTGTAATTCGTTCTTTTATCAGGAAGTATCGGCTCAACTGCAATGTACTCATCCACTGAACGATACAAGCGACTGCTTCAGGGATTCCGCCAGTCCTTCCAGCTTCGCAGACAAGGCGACCAGCTCTTCACTGACGATAAACTGTTGGGAAGACATAGAAGCTACTTCTTGCGTAGCAGCATTGGTCTGCTCAACAACTGAGCTGACGCTGGCCATCGACTCACCTAATTGCTGCTGGAACTCGACCAGCTCCGAGATTGCGGCTGAGGATTCACCGATATGGTTGATAAAATGCTCCATTTCCTCTTTTACACTCTCAAATATAGTAGAGGATTCCCGGACGCAATGAATCTGCTCCTGGAACAGCGGGGCCGCCTCATGAACCACCTTCACTGTATTCTCGATATGGTGGCCGATTTCATCGGTAATCCGTGAGACGGATTGAATGGATTGACTGGACTGGTTGGCGAGCTGACGGATTTCATCCGCGATCACAATAAATCCCCGGCCTGCGGCTCCCGCACGGACCGCTTCAATAGAGGCATTAAGTGCGAGAATATTCGTCTGCTTGTTCATATCGATCATCGGGGCAAGGATACTGCGGATCAGATGGGTGCTCTGCCGTAGTTCATCTGTATGCCGGACGATGAGATTCATCGTTGACAGTGAGGTCTCGCTTTTCTCCACCAGTTCCTTCATCAGCTCTGATCCTTGGCCGCTGACCTCAATCACCTTGCCGGCGGAGGTGTCCATCACTTCATTGATGCCGGATACCACAGTCATTTTGTGGCCCATCGTCTCTACGCTTTCGTTACTCTTCTCCGCTTCAGCCGCGAGACTCGCAGCTCCTAGCGCGATATCGCCTGTTGCATTCGCTACTTCCCTTGCATGGAGCGAGGTGGTGCTGGAAGCCTTCACAAGCTGCTCCGAGGTAGCCAGAACTTCGTTGGCAGATGATCCGCTTTGACCGGCAAGCAGTGATATCTGCTCCATCATCCGATTAAAGCTATGACCAAGACGGCCGATTTCATCCTGATTCTTAAAGTTCGTCCGCACCTGGAGATTGCCCTTCTCGCCTTCTTCCATAAGATCTGCCAGCTTGTGAAGCGGACCGCCGATTAACCGCGCCAGGAAGAAACCCATCAACACCGCGATTAAAGCGGCAGCCAATACAACAGATAACGTTATGTATAGAAGTTTATTGGCTGATTTCGTAAAATCACTGACTGGTGCATAGCCCAGCATGGTCCATTTTGCTGTTTCGAGTGGCTGATATACGACAAGCTGAGGATCCCCCTGCTCATCCTTGGCTGTGAAGGAGTGTTCCTCCGCTTTGGTCTGTTCCTTGCTCACTTTTATAAACGAAGGCTGTCCAAGCAAAGCAACATTCGTGTTGTAAGTGATCGTTCCTTCCGTATCCAGAATCCGCACCACACCGGAGGTTCCAATATGAAGATTGGACAATACATCGGTCAGCGCTTTCCCTTTAATCTCAATGAGCATGTAATATTCTGCTTCGGGATGCTTCATATTCCGTAGCAGCCTGCCCATAGTTAGTGAAGGCTCACCGTAGGAATCGAAGAAGCCCTTAGGCCGTACAGGGAACCAGACTGGATTACCCTTAGCACTCTCAATCTCCTTCAGACGTTTCTCAACGCCTTCATCCTTCCGGATCGAGCTGGTACCGGTTGATTTGTAAGACTCCACATCGACCAGGCTTTTGGAGACCAGCCGAATTCCATACATCCGGTCGTCCGAGCCTTTTACTGAATCCAGCTTTCGGCGGATGCGGTCTTCAGCGGCCACTTTCTGCACGGTCCCCGCAGATGGATTATTCACCAGCTCCATATCGGCCTTTAGTACAGGATCTACAGCAAATTGTCTAGAAAGCGCTTCATACTCGGCGAACAAAAAATCCAACTTGTCCGCTGCCTGGACCACAGACTGCGAAGAAGCCGCCGCTACTTCACTCGTAATGATTCCTTTGGCTGCATAATATGAGGTTAAACCCAGAACGGATGACAGCAGGACAATGGTCAAGAATAAAATGGCAAACAGCTTCACTCCAACAGACTTCATTTGAACAAGTTGTATTCTTCTCATTCCCTTTTCTCCCCATGACAAAATAAAGGTACAGACCTTCAATACTGCATAAAGGCTGTACCCCTGTTGTTCAAGCTTTACTACATCAATTAACCTTTGCTGGCTCCTGCCGTTAATCCGTCTACAAGCAGGCGTTGCAGGAATGCGAACAAGATCATAATCGGAATCGAAATCATTACAGCACCTGCCGAGAACAAGGTGAAGTTTGTGTTCTGCTGGCTGTTAACCATATCCCACATACCCACAGCTACTGTCCAGTTCTCTTTGGTACGCAGAATCAGCTTGGCGAAAATGAAATCTACCCATGGGCCGACGAACTGTGTCAGTGCCATATAGGTAATCATCGGACGCGACAACGGCAGGATGACTCTGGTGAAAATGCCGAAGTTGCTGGCACCATCGATCCGGGCCGCTTCATCCAGTGAACGCGGAATGGTATCGAGGTAACCTTTGGCGATAAAGGTTCCACCGAGCGGCGCCCCGGCTGCGTACACGATAATGAGTGCCAGATGCGTATCGAGCAGATGGAATTCCTTAAGCAGCAGATAAATAGCGATCATGCTCATGAAGCCCGGGAACATCCCCAGAATCAGCACTGTCGAGAGTGCTGTTTTACGGGCTTTAAACCGGAATCTGGATACCGCATAGGCGGTCAGCAATGTAAGGACAACCCCGATCAGCATCGAGCAGATCGCAATTTTCAGTGTATTGCCATACCAGGTTCCGAACATGTAGACCGGTGAGGTAAACAATTCTTTGTAGTGCTCCAACGTGAAATGCTCAGGAATGAGTGTCTTACTGTACAAGGATTTACCGGGCCGGAAGGAAGCAAGCAGAATCCAGAGCGCCGGATAGACCGCAGCGATCGCCAGAGCAATCAGGATGATGTAACTTCCCGTCAAACGAATAAAGTTACCGAGTTTACGTCCGCTCATTGAATCATGTCCTCCTCTTTAAATGATTTGGTTCGGCGGTAATTGTACAGGGAGAAGGATGCCACGATGACAAAGATAATAATCCCTATCGCTGAAGCCATGTTGTTTTTGTTCTGATCCAGCGTCAATTTATACAGCCAGGTGACCAATAGATCTGTTGATCCGGCATATTGGTAATTACCGTTAACCGGATTCCCGCCCGTAAGCAGGAAGATCGCATTAAAGTTATTGATATTGCCCGCGAACTGAGCAATCAGTGTCGGTGCGGTGGAGAACAGAATCATCGGCAGCGTAACGATACGGAACTTCTGATATGCAGAGGCTCCATCCACTTCGGCAGCTTCATACATATCGCGCGGAATAGTTGTCAGTACACCCATAATCAGCAGCATAGATACCGGAATACCCACCCACATATTAACGATGATAACCGTAACTTTGGCCCAGAATGGATCCGTCAGCCAAGGCAGTCCGCCTAGACCGAAATATCCGAGGTACTGGTTGATCGGTCCAAACTGTCCGTTGAACAGGTTGCGCATCAAGAGCAGGGAGATCAACTGCGGCACCGCATAAGGAACGATGAGAATAACTCTCCACATCCCTTTAAATTTGATGCCCTTCTGGCTAACCAATAATGCTACCAGCAGACCACCGAAATATGTAGTTACCGTTGACAATACCGCCCAAACGATCGTCCAGGCTAATACACCATAGAAGGTGTGGCTCCAAGTCTTTAGTACAAGCAGATTCTTGAAAGTTTCAAAACCTACCCAATCCACTAGCTTGGCCGGCGGCAAATGATTCGGTGCAGAATAGTTCGTGAACGCCAGCATGACCATGAAGATAATCGGCATAATGGTGAAGAACAGGATACCGATACCCGGCAGAATCAGAAAAGTTTGAGCAAATTTATAGTCGAGTATATAGCGAATCGTTTGTTTAAACGTATTCGGATGAAGACCAGCTTCGCGTTCCGCGCCAGTCTTATAAGCATCTTTAATATTCAAGTACCAGGCAAGAAGCACAACAATAAGAATAAGCAGGGTAATCAAGCTCTGTATGAGGATATAAATCGAGTGATCTCCGGGAACCAGCTTGGCTATCCCTTTAACCTTCTCAAAATGACTGCCCGAATCCCCCAGTGTAGCCATACCCCAAAAGGCCCGGCCCAGATGACCGATAAAATAATACACACCAACAGCTTCCACAGCCAAAAAGATAAGTCCTTTGATGAATTGGCGGTTATATATTTGTCCCAATCCCATAAAAATCGTCGACAGTATTGCGGCTCTCGTACGGTGTCGCTGCATTTCCCTTCCGTTCTCCTCTCCCGCGGAATCAGTAACTCGCCCGCCGCTTTGATTCCTGCGGCGGGCAAGTTGATTCCACTATAGGCTGTTAATTCTCAGGCAGTACACTGTACTATTACTCAGCGGATGCGCCGTTGTTCAAATCAGTGATTTGTTGTACAGCTTTATCCATTGCAACTTTAGGGTCAACATTGTTATCCCAGATTTCAGGAAGCGCTGCGTTCACAGGACTCCATACGTTACCCATTTCAGGAATGGAAGGCATCGGCTGGGAGTTCTTAGCTTGCTCAGCAAACGCGGATACATAAGGGTCATTTGCGATTTGCGGATCAGCCAGTGCTTCATTATTCGTAGGCACGGAACCGATTGTTTTGTTCAGCAGAAGCTGTGCATCTTTGCTGGAAGCGAAGTGTGCATACAGTTTAGCTGCATTTGGATATTGGCTGTAAGCATTAACTCCGAAAATTTTGATACCGGAGAACGTAATAGCTGTTTTTCCGTCAATCGTAGGAATTGGTGCAATACCCAGGTTGTCGCCCAGTGCTGTTTTGTAGCCGGCAAGTTCCCAAGGACCAGTAATATCCATTGCTACATCACCGGAGTTGAACAAGCTGCGTTTAATATCGGCATTGATATCACCGCTCTTGATTGGCAGTGCTTCTTTCATTTTGACAAATGCGTTCAGGCCAGTGATTGCACCTTCGTTGTTCAGACCGATATCATCTTTGTTGGTGCCGTTATCCCCGAAGAGGTAACCACCGTTGGAAGCGATAAACATGTAGTTGAAATACAGGTTTCCAACTTCCCACATAATTCCGTACTTGTTCTTAGTTTTGTCTGTGAAAGTTTTGCTGAAAGCCAGTACATCGTCAAAGGACTTAGGAGCTTCTTTAACCAGTGATTTGTTGTAGAACAAAGCATAAGTTTCAGCCGCTCTTGGGTATCCGTACAGTTCGCCGTCAAACGTGGAACCGATGATCGATGCTTCAGTGTTGTTTGCTTTGGTTTCTTCACCAAAAATATCGTTAGGCAGCAGCAGGCTCGCGCTAGCAGCTTTACCCAAGTTATCGTGTGGAATGAGGATAACGTCAGCAGCAAGTCCGGATGGACCGTCTTGTGTAAGTTTAGTTACTTGATCCGGTGGTGCTACCTCTTCAATTTTGACAGGAACATTATATTTAGCTGTGAATTGCTTCGCGATTTCTTCGGCAAAAGGTCTTTCTTCTTTACTTTCCCATACAACCAGTGATGCGCCATCTTCAGGGACAACTTCCTCAGTTGCTGCTGCATTGCCAGCGCCTGCATTATTTGTTGCTGCAGCGTTGTTTGCCGGTGCGTTAGTTGCTGCTGCATTCTCCTCATTGTTGCCGTTGTTGTTACTTCCGCATGCTGTGATGGACAAAGCCATCGAGAAAGCTGCGGTGAGAGCCATAATTTTCTTAACCTTCATTGCTTAAACCCCTCCCGTTTTATGTAACTGAAAATGTGTTTCTACCACGCTGCAATAACTTGCGCAAACGATTTCAGAGAAGATAAAAAAAATGTGGTTTTGAACATCGTCCTTATCTGTTTACGCTTTAACAAGTTTTAGAAAGCGCTTCATTCATGAATCCATCATACAACAGTAATCTTTGTTTGTAAAAACGTTTGCACATGCTGAAAACGATCATTTTGGGATATTTTCCACAACTTTTAGGTTGATTCCTCTTATTATCGCACGATATCTCTTATTTGAGCGTATTTTTCAATATTCTTAGGTTTCTTTTTTACTATAAACCCCCTGTACTTAACGATTTGCATAATAAAAGCGTTGTTTTTCGGAGCCAGTTATGAAAAAACATCCTATTCCATGTGAAAATTTGTGCAATTGTTTGTACAAAAGACATTGAACACCTTATTTGTTCATGCTATAATCCATTTCGATCAGGTAATTGACAATATTCACACAATCAGAAGGCAATGTTATCTATGACAGGTACATCCTCGGAAGCTCTGCTTTCTTGATGTGCCTGTTTGTCATGATCTCTATTCATTCTTTTTCAGGAGGAAATTCGATGCTACTAGAAGCTGTATATCACCGTCCCCGCTTAAACTGGTCTTATGCTTATGACGAGAACACCATTCACCTGCGGTTGCGTGCCAAAAAAGGAGATTTGACCGAGGTCTTCGCCTGGGCTGGAGACAAATATGCTTGGGACACCACTAAAGAACTGATCCCGATGACGCTGTTCACTTCCGATGCCATGTTTGATTATTGGGAATGCGCATCTGTCCCTCCCCACCGCCGCCTGAAATACGGTTTCTTGCTGCAAAAGGATCATGAGCGCATCTGGATGACAGAAAGCGAATTCCAGACTGAGCGTCCGGCCAATCCTTACCGTTTGTTTGAGTTTCCGTACATTAACCGCAATGATGTATTTACGCCTCCGGCATGGGTAAAGGACGCCGTATTCTATCAAATCTTCCCTGAACGTTTTGCCAATGGCAATCCGGAACTCGATCCTGAGAATGTAGAACCGTGGGGTGGAACGCCTAGACCGGATAATTTCTTCGGTGGTGACCTTCAAGGGGTTATTGACCATCTAGATCATTTGAGTGAACTGGGTATCACCGCCATTTACTTTACACCTGTATTCGCTGCTACCACAAATCATAAATATGATACCGAAGACTATATGAAGATTGACCCGCAGTTTGGCGATGCTGAAACCCTGAAGAAACTTGTGGATGTCTGCCATGAACGCGGAATTCGGGTATTGCTCGATGCGGTGTTCAACCATGCGGGTAAGACCTTTGCACCCTTTGTGGACGTACTTGAAAAAGGCGAAGCTTCCAAGTATAAAGACTGGTTCCATATTCATAAATTTCCGATTGAATTCACCGAAGACATCCCTCCGTACGATACTTTTGCTTTTGAACCAATGATGCCTAAGCTGAATACGGAGAATCCCGAGGTGAAACAGTATCTGCTGGAGGTCGCTGAATACTGGATCAAGGAAGTCGGCATTGACGGCTGGCGCCTGGATGTGGCGAATGAAGTGGATCACGAATTTTGGAGAGAATTCCGCCGAGTTGTCAAACGGGCCGATCCGGATGCATATATACTCGGGGAAATTTGGCATGAATCTGCTCCATGGCTGGAAGGCGATAAGTTTGATGCTGTGATGAACTATCCGTTTACGGATGCAGTTCTGGACTTCTTTGTCACGGACAAGCTGGATGCTGAAGGTTTTGCCAACTCCATCGGGAAGCAATTATCGCGTTATCCGCTCCAGGCCAGTGAAGTAGCCTTTAATCTGCTGGATAGTCATGATACTCCCCGCGTTCTTACTCTGGCTGAAGGTGACAAGAACAAGCAGAAGCTGGCTGCACTATTCCAATTCACATATATGGGGACCCCTTGTATCTATTACGGTGACGAAATCGGTATGGATGGCGGAGGCGATCCGGAATGCCGCAAATGTATGGAATGGGATATCAGCAAGCAGGACCGCAATTTGTTCGAATTCTATCGCCGCTTGATTCATATCCGCGCAAGCCACCCATCGCTGCGGACTGGAACAATTACCTTCCTGGAAGCAGGAAGAAATGGAACAAAGCTTGCCTATGAGCGCCGGCTGGGTGAAGATGTCATCGTTGTGCTACTGAATAAGGATGAAACCGCCCAATCCTTCCTGCTGGATGTGGAAGAAACACAATGGGAGAATGTATTCACAAGTGAGGCCGTCAGAACGGAACGAGGCAAGCTGAGAATCAAGCTTCCAGCTTTCGGATTTACAGTCCTAAAGGCCGTCTATTAATAATAGAAGAAATAATTTCAGATTCGCGTGCACAACCCATTCTTTGGGAAGTATAAAGAATGGGTTGCTAGCGGATTTTTGGCTTTTGACTGGGGCCCTGCAAGCATTCTGAAAGAGTTTATCTATTTACAATTATCAGGTCTTCGATTAATATTACTTTGTAAAGCAAACGGTTCCATAAGGAGGTTTCTATGACAGTTACCATCAAGGATGTAGCCAAGAAGGCTGGAGTTTCACCTTCCACGGTCTCCCGGGTGTTGTCAGGCCATCCCAGAATCAGCCTGGAAACTTCCCGCAAAGTTAAGGTTATTATGGAGGAAATGGGCTATCATCCAAATATGATGGCTAAAAGCCTGGTCTCGAAGACGACCAATAGTATCTGCATTATCCTTCCGAAACCGGCTGAAGAGCTGTTCTCTAACCTGTTTTTCATGGAATTGATCCGCGGGATTGTTACACAGGCTAGTCGTTCCGGGTATGATGTGCTCATCAGCTCAGGTGCGAATGAGAAGGAAGAACTTGAAGCCGCTTCACGTCTCCTGAAGGGACGTCGGGTTGACGGCGTTATTCTGCTGTATTCGCGCAAAGACGATGCAGTTATTGATTTTCTGGAAAGCAACGGCTACCCTTTCGTACTTGTAGGAAGAAGTGACCGTTATGAGAATATTGTCTCTGTCGATAACGATAACGTGATGGCTGCATACGACGCTACCAACCATTTAATATCTATGGGGCATGAGCGCATCGGCTTTGTCAGCGGTCCTCCTAATCTTATTGTTTCGCGCGATCGTCTGGAAGGTTACCGAAAGGCCATGCAGAGCAGCGGTTTGGACATGCGCACTGAGTGGATCGTCGAGGGTGAGTTTCTCCAGGATAGCGGGTATCGGGCAATGTCTTTTTTCATGAATCTTCCTAACCGTCCGACCGCGCTTGTCGTTGTCGATGACATGGTATCCTTTGGTGTACTCCGTGGACTTAATGAATTGAAATACAGTGTCCCTGAAGATTTAGCCATTGTCAGCTTCAACAATATCCCGCTTTCGGAATTATCTAATCCGCCGATCAGCAGTATTGATATCGGCATTTATCATCTGGGTTACACGGCTTCTCAGGTGCTGATCCAAAGCATCCAGAAGTCGGATATCGGTGCCGGATATACCAACCGTTTTGTAATTCCGCATCGTCTGATCATCCGTGAATCATCCATGCATTCTCTGAACAAGAAATGATTTAATGTTTCAATAAATGAAGCAGCTAAGGCTTCATTTATTTTTTCGAAAGTTGTACAAACGTTTGCGCTACATAATCTCTTCATCCATAAGCTTGGTTACATCCAGGCAGCAAACGTTGAAATATTAGCTAGATTTACATCACGCTCAGGAGGGCTGCTTGGAATGACGGAAATAAAAGCATGTTTATTTGATTTGGATGGTGTTCTTGTCGACACGGCGAAATACCATTATATTGCCTGGAAAGAGCTCGCGGATCGCCTCGGTTTTGAGTTCACTGAACAGGATAATGAGCGCCTTAAAGGCGTTAGCCGGGCGGCGTCGCTGAACATTCTGCTTGAGATCGGCGGTTTAAGCTTGGGAGAAGCCGAGAAAGAGCACTTGGCTGCTGAAAAGAACGCGCGTTATGTGGAATATATTTCGGCAATGGACAATTCCGAGATTCTACCCGGAGCACTGGAGTTCCTGAAGGAATGCCGGTCACAAGGTCTGAAGGTTTCACTTGGTTCTGCCAGCAAAAATGCTATGATGATCTTAAACAACACCGGACTTACACCGTATTTCGACGCCATCATAGACGGCAATCATACATCGGCTGCCAAACCTGATCCTGAAGTGTTTCTGCTGGGGGCAAAAGCTCTCGAAATCGAGCCCGCGAACTGTGTCGTATTCGAGGATGCCGAAGCCGGTATAGAGGCCGCGAACCGCGCCGGAATGGCCAGTATTGGAATCGGTTCCGAACAAACGCTCGCCGCTGCGAATATGGTAGTCCCTTCACTCGCCCATATGAACGTAGAGCGTTTGAAATCGGCTTTTGCAAGCGCTTAGTTGCTTAATCATCGGGAAATCTGTCTTTAAATTAGGATATGGTGAGAAAGTAACGGAGAGGAATTTTGGAATTGGAGAAGCGTTAGCGTTCGCCTTTATAATCAGATTTCAGCCGCCAATGCGGATAAATTAAAGAAATCTGATTATAACAGCGATCGGAAGTCCAAACATTCAGCGTAGTTACGTCCTGGCCACCAATCCGATAAATGCATTTTGTAATGATGTAATTCCTAATCATTTATAAGGAGAGATTAATGTGAAACAGTATTTGAAAATTGATGAATGGTCGATCATCGAGGAATCGTTCGATCCTCAGACGCATGAGATATCTGAAAGCATTTTCAGCATTGGTAACGGTTATATGGGCGGACGCGCCAACTTTGAAGAGCAGTACAGTGGGCGCAGTTTACAAGGCAGCTATATGGCCGGCGTGTATTACCCCGATAAGACCCGTGTGGGCTGGTGGAAGAACGGATATCCTGAGTATTTTGCCAAAGTGCTTAACAGCACCAACTGGATCGGGATTGATGTAGAGATTGACGGAGTTCAGCTGGATCTGGCAAAATGCACTGTCAGCGAGTTCCGCCGTGAGCTGAATATGAAGGAAGGTACGTTGTCGCGCAGCTTCACTGCCACTCTTGAAGACGGCAAAGAGGTTAAAGTCGAGAGCATCCGTATTGTCAGCATGACCCGTCATGAGATTGGTGCCATCCGCTACTCCATTCTTCCTGTGAATTTTGCCGGCACCATAACTATCACTCCTTATCTCGATGGTGATATCAAGAACAAGGATTCCAATTATGATGAGAAATTCTGGAATGAAGTAGAGAAGAACAGCGAAGAAGGCAGCGGATACCTTACCCTCAAGACGAAAAAGCTGGATTTCCACGTTACTTCCGCAATGACTTATGACATCCTTCTGGATGGCGAGAAAATCGCTACGCCCCCTGAAGTAATCGAGCGGGAAAAATATGTTGCTAACAAGGTCAGCCTTAGCGTTCAGCAAGGGAATCAAATCGTAATCTACAAATACGCAGCAAATACAACCTCCCGCAATCATGGTCTAGGCCAACTTGTGGAAGCAGCCAAAATCAAACTTCAAGAAGCTAAAGAAGCTGGTTTCGTGACCCTGTTAACCGAACAAGCGGAAGCTTGGAGAAACAAATGGAAAGAAAGCGACATCATCATCGAAGGTGATCCGTCGGCGCAGCAGGCCATCCGCTTTAATATTTTCCAGTTGAACCAGACCTATAGCGGGGATGACGACCGTCTCAACATCGGGCCTAAGGGCTTTACTGGTGAAAAATACGGCGGCAGCACTTATTGGGACACTGAAGCGTACTGCGTACCCTTTTACCTCAGTACCGCTGACTCTTCCATCGCCCGCAATCTGCTGATCTACCGTTACAAGCACCTTGAGAAAGCCAAGGAGAATGCCCGCAAGCTCGGCTTCACTAAAGGCGCGTTATATCCAATGGTGACAATGAACGGTGAAGAATGCCATAACGAGTGGGAAATTACGTTTGAGGAGATTCACCGGAATGGTGCTATCGCTTACGCCATCTATAATTATGTGAATTACACCGGCGACAAGTCTTATCTCGGACAATATGGACTTGAAGTTCTCGTTGAAATTTCCCGCTTCTGGGAAGAACGCGTTCATTATGTAGCCCACAAAGATAAATACGTTATGCTTGGCGTGACCGGCCCTAACGAATATGAGAACAACGTCAACAACAACTGGTACACAAACCGGATGGCTTCGTGGACGATGGAATACACGCTGGAGGCACTTTCCTATCTGCAGGAGAATGAGGCTGCACGTTACGCCGAACTGGCAGAGAAGCTGGAGCTTCAAGAGTCTGAAACATCCAAATGGAATGAAATTATCGCTAAAATGTACTACCCGGCGGATGAAGAACGCGAAATCTTCCTGCAGCAGGACGGCTTCCTGGACAAAGAAATCATCCAAGTAAAAGACCTGGCGCCGGAACATCTGCCGCTGAATCAGAAATGGTCCTGGGACCGCATCCTCCGTTCCTGCTTCATTAAACAGGCGGATGTGCTTCAAGGGTTGTATTTCCTGGGCGATCGTTACGATCTGGATACGAAAAAACGTAATTTCGACTTCTACGAGCCAATTACGGTGCATGAGTCTTCCTTGTCCCCTTGTATCCATGCGATTCTTGCCTGTGAACTGGGCTATAAAGAGAAAGCTTATGAAATGTATCTACGTACTTCACGGCTGGATCTCGACAACTACAACAATGATACGGAGGATGGCTGCCACTCCACCAGTATGGCAGGAACATGGATGTCCGTGGTACATGGCTTCGGCGGACTCCGCGTCCTGGATGGCAGACTGGTTCTGAAGCCTTTCAATCCAGGACACTGGAAATCGTACTCCTTCAAAATCATGTTCCGTGGCGCCCGCCTGAAAGTAAGCGTAACGGATCAAGGAATTACCGTAGCTAATGAAACCGAAGTTCCGGCATCCATCACCATTTATGACAAAGAATATACCGTGAACGGGCTGAGCAGTGTTACTGCACAGGGTAATCCCGCTCTTGCAGGTGAACAAATATGAACAGAACCTTCTGGAAAGAAGCTGTAGTCTATCAGATTTATCCGCGCAGCTTCATGGACAGCAATGGTGACGGGATTGGGGATTTGCAGGGAATCATATCCCGTCTGGATTATTTGCAGCAGCTTGGTGTGGATGTAGTCTGGTTGTCGCCGGTTTATAAATCACCAAATGACGATAACGGCTATGATATCAGCAACTACGAGGATATTATGGATGAGTTTGGAACCTTGCAGGACTGGGAGGAGCTCCTGGCCGGCATGCATGAACGCGGAATCAAGCTGATGATGGATCTTGTCATCAACCATTCGTCCGATGAGCATGCCTGGTTCGTGGAGTCACGCTCTTCCAAGGACAATCCATACCGGGATTACTATATTTGGCGCCCGGCACAACCTGACGGCAAGCTGCCGAACAACTGGAGCTCCATCTTCAGCGGCCCGGCCTGGGAGCTGGATGAAGCCACCGGCGAATATTACCTGCACCTGTTCTCCCGCAAACAGCCGGATCTTAACTGGGAGAATCCGAAGCTGCGGGAAGCGCTGTACAGCATGATCGCCTTTTGGCTTGATAAAGGTGTGGATGGTCTGCGCATGGATGTCATTAACCTGATCTCCAAAACTCCCGGCCTTCCTTCCGATGGAGATGCAGTGCTTGGCGGAGGCGGGCAGTATTACATGAATGGCCCCCATGTTCATGACTATCTTCGTGAGATGAATGAGAAGGTACTCTCGAAATACGACATCATGACCGTCGGAGAAACCCCGGGTGCCAGTGTCGAGGACGCTATCCTTTACACCGCTGAAGACCGCCAGGAATTGCAGATGGTGTTCCAGTTCGAGCATATGGATATCGATTCGGGACCGGGAGGCAAATGGGACGTGGTTCCATGGAATCTGGTCAACTTGCGAAAGATTCTGCACAAATGGCAGATCGGGCTTGCGGACCGGGGCTGGAACAGCCTGTACCTGAACAATCATGACCAGCCTCGGATGGTGTCCCGGTTCGGTAATGACGGTCCTTACCGCCTGGAATCGGCCAAAATGCTGGCTACCCTGCTTCACACACTTAAAGGCACACCTTATATTTATCAGGGTGAAGAAATCGGGATGACCAACGTGAAGTTCCCGTCTCTTGAGGATTATCAGGATATTGAGACTCATAACATGTACCGGGAAAAAGTGACCTTAGGCGGTGCTGACCACGATACCATCCTGAACGCGATTTACATCAAAGGGCGGGACAATGCCAGAACCCCGATGCAGTGGAATGACTCGGAGAATGGAGGATTCACAACAGGTACTCCATGGCTCAAGGTCAATCCGAACTATACGGATATTAACACCGAGCAGGCAATGGCTGATCCGGATTCGATCTTCCATTATTACCGGAAGCTGATTTCTCTCCGTAAGGAGAATCCGATTATGGCGTATGGCAAGTATGATCTGCTGCTCCAAGATCATGAGTTTATTTACGCCTATACCCGGACGCTGGAGAATGAGAAATGGCTGATTCTGCTGAATTTCAGTGACACCGCTCAGGTAGTTGAACTACCGGGTGAGCTGTTAACCTTTAAAGAGCTGATTATTAGCAATTACAAGGAAGAATCCTCTGACCGGATGATACTTAGACCTTTTGAGGCAAACGTCTGGTCCATCTAAGGTAAGCTATCGCTTTTCAATAACCTAACCCTTTATAATAGAGCCATCGCCGCTAAATTTCAGTGGTGATGGCTCTATATTTATGTCCAACCCTCTCAGAACAGATGCCCTTCTAACCGAAGTGTATCTGTCTTTATAAAGCATGGAATGTCAGGATAAGTTGCCGGACTTCATGCTAGTATAAGTTCAAAGGAGATGGCGTCACTTGGAATGGCTAATCCGTATGAAAGATGCTTTGGATTATATGGAGGAGAAGATGGATGACACACTCAGGGTAGAGGACATCGCTAAGATCGCGTGTTCTTCCCCTTTTCACTTCCAGCGCATGTTCCATATGCTGACAGGGGTAACCGTGGCAGATTACATCCGCAGACGCAGGTTGACTCTTGCCGCTCAGGAACTGGCGATCTCCTCCACTAAAGTGCTTGACGTTGCACTAAAGTACGGATATGACTCTCCCGAGTCTTTTGCCAAAGCTTTTCGCAAGGCGCACGGAATTAACCCCTCTGCTGCCCGCGGTCAAGGTGCCCAGCTCAAAGCTTATCCACGCCTATCCTTCCACCTATCTTTGAAGGGAGATCAAGAAATGGACTATACCATTATTGAAAGAGACAGCTTCACAGTCATCGGCAAATCGAAAGAGGTTTCATGCAAGGATGGAGAGAACTTTCGCCTTATTCCTGAGTTCTGGCAGGAAGCCAATGAAGACGGCACTTCCGACAAGCTGATTGAGATGGGAAGTACCATGGATATTCTGGGTATTTGCATGACCATGGATCATACCCATGAGCTGCTTTCGTATTGGATTGCGGTGGAAGGCGGGGAGTCCACCGATTCCAGCGGATATGAGACAGCTGTGATTCCCGCAGCGACCTGGGCCGTGTTCACCTCTGTCGGGCCGATGCCGCATGCCATCCAGAACGTATGGCAACGGATTTACCAGGAATGGTTCCCGGGAACAGGCTATGAGCATACAGGCGGACCTGATTTCGAGTTGTACCCGCCGGGTGACCCTGCAGGTGAAGATTACCGCTGCGAGGTATGGATTCCGGTTAAGAAGAAATAAATTCTTATTTAACTCGCCACAATGGCATAGTTTAATGTTCAATGTGACCAGCAGCTCTCCATCGCCGGAGATATGCTGGTTTTTGCCATGTAGCCGTTCGGGTAACTCTGAAACTACCGGATATTTCAAATATAGTTGCAGTATTTTTTGTTTTGCGAATAGCAATCCGCTTGGTATAATAAAAGAATTATGGCCCTCATTATGCTGTAATTTATTTCAAGCAATCGGTGAAGGAGAAATTCATGTCTACTGTAAAAATATTTGCGGACAGCACTTCCGATTTACCGCAAGTCTGGAAAGACACATACGATATCGGCATTATCCCGCTTTATGTAGTGTTTGGTGACGAAACTTACCGTGATGGTCTGGACATTATACCCGAAGATGTATATGAACGGGTTGCAGCAAACGGCTCATTACCAAAGACTGCAGCACCGTCACCGGCTGATTTCATGGCAGCTTTTGCTCCAGCCATTGAAGCCGGTCATGATATCGTCTACATAAGTCTCTCTTCCGCCCTCTCCTCAACCTATCAGAACGCGTTACTGGCCGCCGGTGAATATCCCGAGGGCAGGATCAAGGTTGTTGACTCCAAGACATTATGCGGAGGAATCGGCTTGCTTGTCATGAAAGCGGTCCATGCGGCCCGCCGCGGGCTTAGCGCAACGGAGATTTCTCTCATGCTGGAGCGTGATCGTGAGCTGGTGGATACTCAGTTTGTCGTGGATACCCTCGACTACCTGTATATGGGCGGACGCTGCTCCGGTATGCAGAATTTTATCGGCAGCCTGCTTAAAATCAGGCCCCTTCTTAAGATGATGGAAGGCAGCATTGTGCCGATCAATAAGATTCGCGGCAAAAAGGAGAAAGCAGTAGAGCAGATGCTTCAGAACGCCCTCGCCGATATTGAGCGAATGGACGATGAATTGATCATTATCGCCCACACACTGGCCGATGAAGACGCACAGTATTTACAGAATGCCCTGCAGGAAGCAACCGGTGTCCGTGAAATTGCTATCGTTCATGCAGGCTGTGTAATCAGTAGCCACTGCGGACCACAAACGGTAGGCCTCATGTATATGCTTAAGCCTGAAACAATGTAGCACTTATTCCTACTGACTTCTTACACAAACAACCTCCGTATCATGTTGCTTTGGGCAACGGATACGGAGGTTGTTTGCTGTTTAAATGGTCTCACTCCAGCTCGACATCTTCCTTGGTGAACGGGAGCATAAAGCGAAAGGTAGAGCCTCTGTTCTCTTCGCTTTCAACAAAGATAGTGCCACCCATCAATTCCACTAGCTGCTTGCAAATCGCCAGTCCAAGGCCCGTTCCACCATATTTGCGGTTGATCGTCGGATGCACTTGTGAAAAGGACTGGAACAACAGATTCAGTTTATTGGCAGCAATCCCTACGCCGGTATCCCTCACGGAGAACTCCAGTAAATAATCCTCCGAACCCGGCAACTGAATATTCTTAATGGAAAGGGTCACGCTTCCTTTCTCCGTGAACTTCAAGGCATTCCCCACCAGATTGACGATAATCTGACGAAGCCGGCTTGGATCGGTTCTTAGAATTTCTGGCACACTTGTATCTGCCCACCATCGCAGCGCCAGCTTCTTCTCCTCCGCTTTAGGTGTGAACAAATCTACAATACTGGAGACCATCTCTCGAAGATCAAACATTTCGGATTGCAGCGGCATTTTACCAGCTTCAATCTTACTGAAATCCAGAATATCATTTAAAATCTGCAGAAGACTATAGCTGCTGCTGCGCAAAATTTCAGTGTACCCGCGCTGCTCCTCCTCAAGCTCTGTCTCCATCAGCAAATCCGCCATCCCGATCATACCATTCATAGGTGTGCGGATTTCATGGCTCATCATGGCCAGAAAGTCTGACTTCGCGCGGGCCGCCTTCTCGGCATATTCCTTGGCGCGGATAATTTCCCGTTCATTTGTGATGTCATTAAAGGCCACCACTGTGCCTTGAATAACCCCATTATCAATAATCGGGGAAACCCGGTAATTCACCAGAAAGCTTGTCCCGTCTTTTCGCCAGAATACCTCTTCATCCATGCTGCGAGTAGCTCCATCTAGAACTGTCAACTGGATAGGTGAATCTTCACGGGTATAATGTGAACCATCAGAGCGGGTATGATGAATGAGAGAAAGACTGTGAATACCGATGAATTCCTCACGGGAATATCCAAGCATCTCCATCGCTGCGGGGTTAATAAACATGGTATGCCCATTGGTATCCAATCCGAATATCCCTTCGGACACAGAGTCCAGAATCAGACTGTGGCGTTCACTTAATTCCCTGATCTGCTCCAGATTACGCATATTATCAGTGAAATCTATTGCAACGCCATGATAGCCCTGCGGTATTCCATTAAGGATTATCGGTACATTTACTAAATGTAACCGAATAGGTTTACCTTCTTTGTGGGTAAGGTTAACTTTGTAATGTTGGGGTTCCATATTGAGTTCTTGAGCGCTGCATGAAGCAGAATCATTCTCTTCCTGCGGATCAATAAAGTCATGAAACGACATTCCCAGGAATTCGTCCCTGCTGTAGCCAAGCAACTGCTGCAGACGCGCATTCACCTCAGTGAATCTTCCTTGCTCATCAAGCAGGTAGACTCCTGCCGGATTGTGTTGGAACAAAGAACGGTAACGTTCATTACTCTCCTGCAGCTTCTTCTGAGCCTGAACTTTATCTGTAATATCCTTGGCAATTCCGAACACGCCAACCACTTCTTCTCCAGCCTTGATTGGCACATACGTGATGTCAGCCGTCCGAACTTCGCCATTTCTATGTTGAAAACTCAATTGAAAACGGGGGGACTCCCCTTTCAGCGCGAGTGCAAAATTATCCTTACGAAGTGTCCTGCTCTCCGGCACAATAGGTTCTTTGCTAACTAGATCGTTGAGATCCTCGACCGTATAACCGATCACCTGTTGCATCGAAAAGTTGGCATCAACATAACGTCCCTGCAGATCCATAATGTAGATGGAATCCGGATGATTCATATATAAGGATTTAAAGGCGCCATCCGCCGAAATCATTTGTTCTAGAATTAGACTTTTTTCCTTATACACAGCCCACATCCTCTCTGCGTTCCCCCTAAAAAACGACATAATTCATGCAAAAAAAAGCCGAAAACATCGGATATTGCGTATTTTTGAATTGTTTTATCTATTATATCAAAATTGCGCGGATTCGTATTCGGTAAAATTAAATAACCTCTACCCTTACGGGTAGAGGTTATTACTTGGATTAGCATTCTATGAAATGTCCTCTGTCTCCACTTTCCGGATGGATAAATATGCAATCGCAATGCCCAGCAGGCACAATGCAATGGACACATAAGCCAGATCTCCAAGACGGAACTGTTCAAAGCCCGAAGATATCAGGCTGACAATCAGGACGGACGATACGATGGTCGCGGAAAGTGATTTCTTGCGCATTCCGATATAGAGCGGGATCAGGGAAATCCCCGCTGCATACAGGGCGCCGAAACCAAGCTTCGCCAGTGTGCTTCCGACCAATGATAAGGTGAGCTGCCCGGGTATGATACCTGAGATAGCATCGAGTCCCACCAGCAATGCAGCAAGAATGAGATAAGATACGATAATGGTAACCATCGTGAACAGGAACACGACGATAACTTTGGCAGCCATTAATTTTTTACGAGGGATGGGGTACATAAACAGCAGGGTAATCGTATTATTTCTATATTCATCAATGATCAGTTTGCCCAGAAGAACAGCACCAAATATGATAAATACTGATTTCACAAAGACGAACAGCCCATCAAGCAGCTCAGCATAGGATTCAAAGGTGCGGTCAACCTCACTCTGGTCCATGAATAAGACAAGCACCATAAAGATGAGGAGACCCAAATTGGCGTAGAGTACTGCCTTAAGCATGCCAGCCAGTTTATGTTTGCGGATTTCCAGAGAAATAAGCTTAAGCAATGCTCTCACCTCCAATCAGGTTCAGGAAGTATTCTTCAAGCGAATACTGCTTCTTGCTAAGGCTCTCCAGCTCAATATCCGCCATCACCAGCGCCTTATTTAACTCACGCTGTGTGATTCCATCCTGATAAATCCGGATGGTCCGCGGATCCAGCACCTTAAAGTTGGTAATACCCAGTTTATACTCCAGTACATACACAGCCTTACTGGTCTCTTGTGTCACCAGTTCGATATACTCTGAATTCTGTCCGCGGATGGAATCCATCGCCACTTCCTCAGCCAGCACACCTTCACGTATTACACCGATTGTATCGGCAATCTGTTCAATCTCCGCTAGAATGTGGCTGGACACGAGCAATGTCATTCCATATTCACGGCTTAGCATACGAAACAATTCACGCACTTCCTTAATTCCGACCGGATCTAGTCCATTGATGGGCTCATCCAGAATCAGCAGCTCAGGCTTGGTCATGATTGCTCTTGCAATTCCGAGGCGTTGCTTCATTCCCAGTGAGAATTGGTGAACCGGTTTGTTATCCACATTCGTAAGGTTCACCAGGCCCATGGCTTCATCTATCGCTTTCTTGTCATAATACCCTAGGTATTCTCCATGCAGGATCAGGTTCTCTCGGGCACTCAATCTATCGTAGAACACCGGATATTCGATGATACAGCCCATACGTTTCAGCATCTCATATGAACGGTTATGCATTTTCTCCCCGCAAAATTCAATTTCACCGGCTGTAGGCTTCACGAGATTGGTGATCATTTTCATAACCGTTGTTTTTCCGGCACCGTTCGGTCCCAGGAAGCCATAAATTTCTCCCTGCCGGATGTTCATATTCACGCCGCTTACGACTTCTTTGCCTTTATAGCATTTGGTTAAATTCCGTGTCCGCAATATCGTATCCATAGGTCGCTGTCCCCTTTGATTTGTTCTCGCCCTTCTATATTTATCATTGTACACAGCGGAATTTTCTTTTTTATTACCTGATTCTTACGAAAATCTTAAGTTCTGTTCTTCTAGAACGTCACACGCCGGAAAGAAAGTGTGAATGCGGTTTTTACCCCTGGTTTACTGTCAAGATTGATGGTACCGTTCATTTCTTCCGTAAGCCTTTTGCTAATCGTCAGTCCCAGACCGCTGCCTTGATAGAGACGGTTTCGCGAATCTTCTAAGGTATACATCCGCTCGAACACCTTATCCTGATGAGCCTCCGGAATACCTTTTCCTTTATCCCACACTTCGATATGCGCCTGCTGCTCATCATAATACAACCTGAGACCAAGCACGCCACCAGCATCTCCATACTTTATCGCATTGGACAACAGATTGGACAAAATACGGTCCAGTGCCTCATCGTTCCCCATGATATACAGCGGCTCCTCCGGCAGATCAATCTGCACCTCAGTACCTTTGCCGCTCAAAAGATCATAAAAGGAAAGAATATTCCGCCGGCATACCTCGCCCAGCTCCACACGGCTAAGAGGCATATCACTATCACCCGACTCCAGTTTGGCCAGATCAAAAAAGGTGTTCATTAATGTAATCACTTCATTGGCTTTAGTATGAATCGTGTGAAGTAGACGTTCCCGTTCTGATTCAGGCATGTCCTTATCTTGCAAAATAGTTTCAATATATCCAAGCACCACCGTCAGCGGTGTCTTCAGATCATGGGATACATTCGAGAGCATGTTGCGCAACGACTTTTCCAGTTTAACCTGCTCGGAAGTTTTCTTCTGATTGGCATCCAGCAGCCGGTTAAGATCGGTCAACAGTTGCTGTAGCTCTGGGGAGCTGCTAAATAGCAGCAGCCTTTCCTGAGTGTCCTCCGTCAGAATTCGGTTTAGCTTCTCATGGATATAACCAAGCTGGCGCTTAGTATGTTGCGCATTCCGGTATTGCAACACATTGACGAACAATAGGCCTATAGCGATTATCGTGAGCATTGCGTTCATCCTGCTGATTCCTCCAGTTTATATCCGATTCCCCATAACGTTTTGATATACACGGGATTCGAAGGTTCATCTTCAATTTTTTCACGAAGTCTTCTCATATGTACATTAATGACATTCTCATCACCGTAATAATCATCCGCCCAGACAAGCCCATAAATCTGTGCTTTGGTAAATACCCGGCCTGGATGGGTGACGAACAGCTTGAGTATATGAAATTCCTTGGACGTCAGCTTGATCTCGCTCCCGTTCTTCTGTGCGGAGAAATTCTCCAGATCAACCGTCAGTCCACGGACCGTAATTGTCTTCGCCAGTGCGGGCTGCTTCTCTTTGACCTCTTGTGAGAGGTAGCCCGCCCGGCGGATCGCTGCCTTCACTCTTGCCGCCATTTCGATCATGGAGAACGGCTTGGCGATATAATCATCTGCCCCGAAGCCCAGTCCAAGCGCCTTATCTACATCGCTGTTCTTAGCCGACATGATCAGAACCGGCACCAGGCTGGTGCTGCGGATGATCTGCAGTAGGTCCATCCCGCTGCGCTTAGGAAGCATCAGGTCAAGGAGTATAAGATCATAGCTGCCACCCTCTGCAAAAGCTTTCTCTGCCGCTTCTCCGTCGAAAGCTGTTATTACCTCATACCCTTCCTTTACCAGATAAGAACGGACCATCTCACTGATCGTCTCATCGTCTTCAATGAGTAAAATTCGCTGCATATTTGTTCTCCCGACCCTTCATTTATAGTTCCGGCTTAAGTCTTGACCCGAGCGGCTCAGGAGGATGCCAGAACAATTAATTATAACTAGATATAGCGGATACAGAATAGATAACACGATTATAATCAGACCACTTGCTGGATTAGGTCTATCCCCCGGGTGAGTGATGGGAAGCAGCGTCCGGACTATAACAATGAATACCGCTAAATAGATAATAGACAAAGGTACGGACCAGAACTGCGCCTTCCGGCCCTCCATCCAATGGTGTGCCAAATAAACGAATAACATTGTCGCACATATAAATCCCACGACATTATACACAGTAGTCATCCGGTCCATCATACCTATTTCCAAGCCTGTCACTCGTGATAGACGATATATATTTCCGAGTAACTCAGTGGACAGGAAGAAAGGTACAGCATATATCATACTGAGCAGGTTTAGCTTCAGAATAAATTTCATGGCCTGAGTCTTCCTTTCTATAAAGGTAAGTATTCATGTCCAGAAATTGGTGCCTGTTAAAGTATATCAGCAATAGTGAAGGATGTAGAGATACCAGAGACATAGAAATCTGCCGCCAGTTATACCGCCGCCAATTGATGAACCCTAGATACATACACAAAAAGAAATCGTCTCTAGACCATTGGATCTACCATCCAATCCTCTCAACTAGAAACGATTTCTTTGGAGCTTCAGACTGTCACCATACCGCTGAGTTCGAGAGCATCCCCGAGTCCATTTAAGGTGTAGGCGGTAATTGAGAAGGAGTTGGTATGAGGGTTGCCAGTTTTGGTGTCGCTATTACAATGCCCGATGACCCATCTACTTCCGGCCTTAAACTCGGAGGACTCATTGAATTTCTTGGCGGCACTACTATCGGTGTTGCAGTAAATTCCTGTTCAGGTGATGTTACTGGTGTTGGGGTTGGAGCTAAGCTTGGGGTTGGGGTAAATGTAGGCGTCAGTGCTGACGTCAGTTTCTCTTTGACTTTCAGCGTCCTGTCTAATATGACAACGGCCTCTGCACGGGTAGCTGATAATCTGGGATGAAATTTCCGGTCCATCGCATACCCCGTCATAATTCCCTGATCGTAGACGGCACCGATTGCCTCTTTACTCCATGCAGGGCTTTGAGCCATGTCGCTAAACGTATCCGCGGATTCTGATGGAATGAGGCCAAGTAATTTGCTTATCATAACGGCGAACTCCTGGCGGCTTACCTCCCGGTCAGGTCCAAACGACCCATCTGCATAACCGGTAATATAACCGGCAGCATTCGCTTTTAATACTTCCGGGTAAAACCAATCATTGGCTGAAACATCCGTTAATTTCATTTCTTTTGTCACAGTAAAACCAAAAGACTTATTAATCAATGCAATCAGTTCCGCTCTGGTTATATGTTGATTAGGCTTAAATTCCCCATCCGGATAACCTGAGATCAGATCATTCTTCATCCATTGCGTAATTTGCGCCTCTGCCCAATTCCCTTCAATATCCGAAGCATTACTTGCAAAAGCAGGACTAAAAGATAAAGAGGCCAGAGTGAGGATAAAGGCAGCTAAACCAGCTTTGTTCAATAACGTTTTCACTAACAATTTCGAACCTCCATTACATTCGGATTATGTATGAGATTGAACTTTTACATTTGATCATAGCACACTATTTTTCTGCTTTATGTCAGTTCTTGTCACCCACTCATCAAACCTACCAACTGCCCTCACTAAGGCCTGCGGCGTCATATTGCCCTCTCCCTCTCCATATACATAATAAGAATACGTATGTTTCTACGACTACCCGCCTGCAGAAATGAGAGGAGAGATGGGTTCATGCCCGGTGAGGAAATAAAGGAGCTTGAGCGCTCCATCGCGGAAATTACAGAAATCGCCTCCGGCTTCGGTCTGGATTTTTATCCTATGCGTTATGAAATATGCCCAGCAGACATTATCTATACCTTTGGTGCCTACGGGATGCCAACACGCTTCTCACATTGGAGCTTCGGAAAAACCTTTCACAAAATGAAATCCCAGTACGATTTCGGCCTAAGCAAAATATATGAGCTGGTCATCAACTCGAACCCGTGTTATGCCTTTCTGCTCGACGGCAATTCCCTTATCCAGAACAAGCTGATTGTGGCGCATGTCCTGGCACACTGCGACTTCTTCAAGAACAACGCGCGTTTCTCCATGTCCAACCGGGATATGGTCGAGAGTATGTCGGCTACCGCGGAGCGGATCGCCCAGTATTCCGTTACTTATGGCAAACAGACCGTCGAGAGCTTCATCGATGCGGTGCTAGCCATTCAAGAACATATTGACCCCAGCCTGATCAAACCGCAAAAACTGGGTAAAAGCCGCCAGGTGGAACTGAAAATGCAGGAACGCAAGGATGCTTCCAAGGGCGTGCAGAAGCCGTCCGGTCCATACAACGAGCTGTGGGATTTAGACACTGCCTTAGAAGGTGGCACGCAGGCGAATCCTGCGGGAGAACCTGTCTTTCCGCCGGAGCCGGAGAAGGACATCGTCTGGTTCATCCAGCAGTACTCCACGGTGCTTGAAGACTGGCAACGCGATATCATGACCATGCTGCATGACGAGATGCTCTATTTCTGGCCGCAGATGGAGACGAAGATCATGAACGAAGGCTGGGCTTCCTACTGGCATCAGCGCATCATGCGCGAGCTGGACCTGACGCCGGAGGAGACGATCGAGTACTCGAAGCTGAATTCCTCCGTGGTGCAGCCATCTCGGCAGAGCTTGAATCCGTATTATCTCGGCCTGAAGATCTTCGAAGACATTGAGCGCCGCTGGGACCGCGATAAAATATTTGAGGTGCGCGAGCTGGAATCGGATACTTCATTTATCAGCAACTATATGTCCAAACAGCTGGTCAATGATCTGGACCTGTACATTTTCGAGAAGAAAGGCCCGGAATGGAAGATTACCGACAAGGCCTGGGAGAACGTCAGAGACCAGTTGGTACGGGCACGAGTGAATGGAGGATCTCCGTATCTGGTCGTGCAGGACGGGGATTATGAGCGGAACGGCGAATTATTCATCGTTCACCGCTATGAGGGGATTGAGCTGGATCTGAAGTATCTGGAGCGGACGCTGCCGCATATTTATACACTTTGGGGGCGGACTGTACACCTGCAGACCGTGCTGGAGGATAAGAAAGCGCAGTTCTCTTTTGACGGTAAAAAGGTGCAGCGGCGGTTTGTGTAAAGAACAGAGGTAATTTCTACATTCATCAGAATCTTATCGACAGCGTGAGGGAGCCAGCCTACAAAGGTTGACTCCCCCTTTTGTTTATTATAGAACCTTGAACTATCTTGCCTATTCATCAAATCAGCATCTTTCCACAGCTGGAGAATCACCCTAAAACATCACTTGTTGTAATGATTTCACCCTTTTTGCCTGTAGATTGGATAATCATTTGTTTTATTTTTTGGAGAATGAAATATGTAAGATACGAGATTGCGAAAATAAAAGGCGTATATAAAATTCGAATAATTACCATCTCTTTTATTATCGCTACATTCAACATATCCAACCCAAGATTAATCACGCTTATTATGAAAACATGCAGAATATATATTCCAAGAGAATGTGCTCCAATTCTTGATATTATTGAGTTTTTCCCAAGTGAACGATTATTTAGTGCAAATAAAAATATTGAAATTGTTAAAAAAATAGTGGAAATAAAATAACTACTAGGCGAATTCAATACAATACTTTCAACAACTTGTGTTGTGAAGAAAGCAATGATTAAAGTTATAAGTGTACTATTACTCAGCTTCACTTTAAGGCTCGGATAATACTTGGCAAAGTAAAACCCTAATGTGGTGTAAAACAGTCCAAAAAACAATGTGTCGAGTGTTGAGAAAGTAATATTAATTAAAGATAGGACAGCATATGCTTGACCAAAAAGTCCAACTACATTCAGCACCAAACTTATGATCATCAAGAGATTTATTCTTCCGATTCTATAAAAGCTATATAAAATAAGAACGCTCCAGAATAATGAAGGCAAGAACCACAATTGGTAACCGCTCGACACTGTTCCATAATAAAACACATTTAGAAAGCTAAAGCTGTCCTTAAAATAATCAGCTAAACCCTGAAGTATGTTAGTTCCGTTCTGAATGTTAACGAGGGTTAAAACGCTTGTGTCATACCATACATAGAAAAGAATGCACCATCCATAGATTTTAACTAATTTAAAAATGTAACTCTTCACATAAGATAAACATTCACTTGTGCCAGTACTGTTTATTAATTTTAGTCCAATGAAATAACCGGAAGCCACAAAGAAAAACGGAACCGAAAATCTGGATAGAGCATTCAGAATTAAACCTAACTGTGTGTCCACTGAGGTTGTATGAATAACCACGACAGCTAGTATTGCGAAAAATTTAATATAATCTATTGAATAAACTCTACCCATAACGGATAACCCACCATCCTCATTTTATGTTTATTAACTAGATTTCTCACGGATAAGCATTGTGATTATAGCATTCTGTTTTTAAGGTTTATGTCATTTCTTGTAAGACGATTCGGATTATTTATAACTCACGACCTCAACATAGGTTAGAGCCTACGCTAGGCGCACTAAAAAAGCCGCCCGAAGGCGGCTGTAACATAATCTTTCTTGTCTCATCACATTAGAAGTGTCTCATCGCTAACGGCTCCATTACCGGTTCAACAGACTTCCCACATACCGCAGCAGCTCGTTGGCACAGGTCGGGCAGTAGCCGTGGCCGTCCATGAGTCTGGCGCAGACCTCGTTGATCCGCTTCAGTTGGCTCTCATCCGGTGTTTTGGAGGAGGTGGTGATCTTGACGATGTCCTTCAGGTCCGTGAAGAGCTTCTTCTCGATCGCTTCCCGCAGCCGGTCGTGATTGCTGTATTCGAACTTCTTCCCTTTACGGGAATAGGATGAAATCCGGATCAATATTTCCTCGCGGAAGGCCTTCTTGGCATTCTCCGAAATGCCGATCTGCTCCTCGATGGAACGCATCAGCCGCTCATCCGGCTCCATCTCCTCATCGGTCAGCGGATCGCGAATTTTGGTCCAATTGCAGAATGCCTCGATATTATCCAGATAATTCTCGAACAGCGTTTTGGCCGATTCCTCAAAAGAGTACACGAATGCCTTCTGCACTTCGCTTTTGGCGAGAATATCATATTCCTTGCGGGCAATGGAGATGAAGTTCAGATAACGCTCCCGCTCTTCTTTCGTAATGGAAGGATGCTGGTCCAGACCGTCCTTGATCGCCCGCAGAACATCCAGTGCATTCATGCACTGCAAGTTGCCTTTAATCAGCGCACTGGAGATGCGGTTAATGACGTAGCGCGGGTCGATCCCTGACATGCCTTCATCCAGGAACTCAGTCTGCATTTCCTTAAGATCCGCTTCCTTATAGCCTTCGACCTCTTCGCCGTCGTACATCCGCAGTTTTTTAACCAGATCCATACCCTGCTTCTTGCTCTCCTTCAGGCGGGTCAGGATGGAGAATATCGCTGCTGCACGCAGCGCATGAGGTGCGATATGAACATGCTTCATATCACTCTGGCCAATCAGTTTGGCGTATATTTTCTCTTCTTCAGATACCTTAAGGTTGTATGGCACCGGCATGACAATCATCCGCGACTGGAGTGCTTCATTTTTTTTGTTAGAGATAAAGGACTTATACTCAGTTTCATTAGTATGGGCAATGATCATTTCATCCGCTGAGATTAACGCGAACCGTCCGGCCTTGAAATTCCCCTCTTGAGTCAGCGACAGCAGATTCCATAAGAATTTCTCATCGCATTTCAGCATCTCTTGGAATTCCATCAGCCCGCGGTTGGCCTTGTTCAGCTCTCCGTCAAAACGGTACGCACGCGGGTCCGACTCCGAGCCATATTCGGTAATCGTCGAGAAGTCGATGCTTCCTGTCAAGTCGGCAATATCCTGGGATTTCGGATCGGACGGGCTGAAGGTTCCAATGCCGACGCGTTCCTCCTCGGACAGCAGCACTCGAACCACTCCGACCTTCTCGATGTCGCCGCCATATTCATTTTTGAGGCGCATCTGGCAGGAAGGGCATAAATTGCCCTCAATCCGGACGTCCAGCGCACGCTCAATGTCAGGTCGCAGCTCCAGCGGAATCAAATGCAGCGGATCTTCATGCATCGGGCAGCCATCAATCGCGTAGACAGCGCCTTGTTCCGTCCTTGAGTACTGTTCCAATCCGCGCTTGAGCAATGTAACGAGAGTGGATTTACCACCACTGACAGGACCCATCAGGAGCAGGATCCGTTTGCGTACATCCAGCCTCCGCGCAGCAGAGTGGAAATATTCCTCCACCAGCTTTTCCACTGCCCGGTCCAGCCCGAAAATTTCCTGCTCGAAAAATTTATACCGTTTGCGTCCGTTGATTTCCTCGACACCATGCGACTTGATCATGTCATACACCCGGGCGTGGGCAGTCTTGGCGGGAGAAGGGTCTTTCTTAAGCAGTTCTATATACTCCTTGAAGGTTCCGTTCCACGCCATGCGCTCGTTCTCAGCCCGATATGAAGCTATACGCTCAAATATGTCCATTGCTCGCTGCCTCCTCACCTTGCGCTCCAATTGCCGAATTAGCATTCAAAAGTGTATTACATAACTATGCGGGGAGCGCGGAATAGTTGACCTCTTTTTTGCTGTGCTATAATAGAGAACATGGAAATGTACGTAAGATTAGGCTTTAGGAGTGACGATCGATGGCCGTACGGCATGAAACGGAGCTGTATGCTCCTTTAAAGGTTTTTTTTGAGAAGCAGGGATATTCGATCAAAGGAGAAGTGCGGACCTGCGATTTGGTGGGGATTCGTGAAGGTGAGAAACAGCCTCTTATCGTGGAAATGAAGAAATCCTTCAACCTCTCCCTGCTACTGCAGGGAGTTGAACGGCTGAAGCTTAGCACCAACGTGTATCTGGCTGTTGAACGTGTCCGTGACAAGAAAGGGGCGGTCAACCAGCGCTGGAGTGAGCTCAGCGAACTGTGCCGCCGCCTGGGACTTGGACTTATTACGGTTATCTTCTACAAGACCAAGGCCCCCCTGGTCGAGGTATTGGTTGAAGCAGGGGACATCCCGCCCCTTCGCCGCACCGGCGGCAAACGCCAGGAACGACTGCTGTATGAATTCCATGAACGCAGTGGCGATTACAACATCGGCGGGAGCAGCAAGGTGAAGCTGGTCACCGCTTACCGAGAGAAGGCGCTGCGTGTGGTCGCTGCTCTATATGCACTGGAGAATGAAGCCCGTATTAAGGAATTGCCATCCGCCAGCAAGGATGTCCTTTCAATTACCACTGATAAACCGACCGGGAAAAAAGCTTCCCGCAAAGCCGCATCAACGCCGCAGGCTGGTATTACCCCGGCTGCGTTACGCAAAAGCAGCGGTGTACCTATAGCGGCCGCCATACTTCAGAATAATTATTACGGCTGGTTTATCCGTGTCGCACGGGGACGTTATTCCCTAACTCCCGCTGGTGTGGAGGCATTATCGGAATACTCCGCGATTACAATCAGCCATCAGGCCCCTAATCCTTCTTCATTTTACGAATCAGAAGGGTCACAAGCAGCAGTGAAACAGCCACAATCAGGATATTGAAGACTACCTTACCGCTAACCGGCCCGGATTTCGGTTTAGGTTCAGGTGTTGCCGCAGCAAACTCCGCACCAAGCTTGGCAGCAGCAACCTCTTCCCCAGCAATTTGCGTTCTGAACTTCACGATATCATACTGCGGTGTGGATGCAGCGGAATTCCCGTACAGCAGCCGGTAAGGTCCTTGTCCGGTTTCGGCAAAAACCAGCTTATCCACCAAATATTCCGTCCGTACATTGGTGATCTCCAGCGGAGTATCATCCCCGTTGGAGACTGTTATTGTGAAAGAGGGACTGCTGATCGGCTCAAGCGCCACAATATCGGTTCCTGTGATTTGGACATCCTTGAAATCAAGACGGTACAGTTCCCCGTTCCCTTCCACCGCAATATTACTTCCGCTCTCATCTCTTACTTCATATCTGCGGGAGAAATTACCGCCGCTCCCGACAGACACCTTCGTCACTTTTAACCGATCCCCGTTATTGATGACGATTCGGGTCAGCCCCGGCTCCTCCTTAACCTCGTACTGCGGTGTTCCCGCCCGCTTGAAGTCTGTACTCTTCACTTCCGACGTGCGATGAAGGAGCTGAAGGCTCGGGAAATCGAGATCCTCCACATTATTCTTCACGGAGAGCCGGTAATAGCCGTATTTATAAATGGCGCCAAGTTCTACACTATTCTTCTCCACCCCACCTGTGCGATACAGATCATCCTTGATCAGATCCTCCCACGTAATACCGTCATAGCTGCCAAAGACCTGAACATGCTTTAAAAATGACTCCCCAGGCAAAGTAAAGATCAGCTTATTCCCCTGAATATCCGTGTTCAGCTGCAAAGGGGTAACCGCGTAGTCAATCAAAGTTTCTTGCTGCTTCTTTTCTTTATGTACCTGTGTAGCTGCATAGATAATGTTCTGCTCTACCGCAGCTTCTCTGCCGCTTTCGATGAAAAAGGGGACAAATCCCCCTCCAGAGTCAGCAATCCGCAGATCCCTTAAATCACCGGCTGCTTTCGCGTACACTTCTTCATCCAGGTACAGCTCATGGTATTTCCCGGAAGCCTCTGTCTGAAGCGGCTTGGAGAACTTCCACAGCTCCAAACTTTGATCGGGGGCAGAAGCCCGCGAATTCGGGGAATTCAGTCCCAAGAAGAGACAAAGCGCCACTGTAATTACCTTAATGTTTCTGATCGCTCTCTGCCCCGCCACGAGACTCCCCCATTCTTCCTGATACTTTTTGATAAATATAAGAAATGCCCAAGAGACAAACCCCAAAGCTGAAGTAGGCGGCAATCTTGCTGCCGGAAGTGAGCAGGCTTAAATCGTACAGCAGCAGCTTTCCTGTCGACAGCAAAGTTAGTCCAAGACCAAAACGGCGGATATAGACATACCTCTTACGGAAGCCATACATGATATACAGCACGGCTAGCAGTAAATAGATCAGGCTGAAGGTCAATCCCACATCTCCCAGACGGAGCTGCACGCTTAAGAATGCGGTTATGATCCCGAGCAGATATACAGCTAAGATGACTGGGTAGAACTCCATGTTCTTATACTTTCTGCGGATTTCTGATTTCAGCAGGTCGCGGCCACTGAACAGGACGAACAGGTTAAACGCAATAAGAATTCCGAGCGCGATATAGTCGGCTGCTGTATTCGCACCACGGTCCAGATGCAGAGTCGGCAGCCCAATCGTTACAGCAATACAAATGACATAGCTGATTACATACAGTACCAGCGAGTAGTATTTGACGAAAGTATCGTAGAGCACCCTTACTTTAGGGAGCACATAAGCCATCCCTATGGTGACTGCGGCAGACAATAACAGGTCATAAAAACGATAATGAGAGTAATCTTCCGGGATAGCCAGCTCGTATAAATGTCTGCTTTCATACAGCAGGTAGAACCAGAGGTTCAACAGTGCAGCATATCTAAACAGCACCGTTAGCTTAACTTCAGAAGGTCCACTGTACACCAGGTAATCCTTATGTTGATGGCGGAAGGCATACAGAAGTGCGACAATGAGCATCCCCGCTGTAATGAAAGTATATTTAAGCGCAAAATAACGGTCCCCGGATTCCAGCAGCGAGAAGTCTGCCTGCAATGGCACATTGAACCCGAAGAACGAACCCAGACACAGCAGCAGAAGCCCCCAGCCGGCTCTCTCCAATCCCTTAAAACGGTTCAGATTTCCGTATACGATCAAGACCACCGCTTCCACGAGCCAGCCCATGGACCACCAAACCGCTCCGAATTGAAACGGGATCATTAATACGGCAAATGTAAGTGAAATGGAGTAGAACAGCAGAATGCTCTCTTTTTCCTGCTTCATCACCTTTTCCAGAATCCAGCCCAGTCCGAAATACATCAGGCAGAACAATAAGGCAAGCCCACCCTTGTACTCTTCCAGTCCACTGCTGATAAACAGCACATAGAGCGTAACGCAGCTGACCAGCGTATTGGTACCGAGTAAGGAGAAATCCCACCAGGACAGCTTGGAACGGAATTTGAACGGATACCAGAGTGTGATCACAAGATACATTGCAAAAATCGTCACCGCATACAGCATGCTCACAAAATCACTATCCGAGAGACTAATCAGCAGCAGCATGGAAGGCGTATTGAACAGGAAACTGATGTAGTTGACGATGACCCACCGTTTCCGCAAAGAAATCAGCAGGATAGACAAATTCAGCAGGAACAAATAACCCATCGCGGCAAAGACCGCATTGCCCTCTAGTCCAAATGCGCCTATATAGGAAAATAACGGCAGATACCCTCCGATTAGGGCCAGGGAACAAATACTCCTCGACTGATACCTCAGAGATAACAGTACAGCTGTTAACGTAACCAGCACGGATAAAGATAAACCGGTATAGATACTTATAATCTCCAGCAAAAAGTAGCTGTAAAAAATAGAGCCATACAGCACGGAAATCCCGCCGCCCAGCAGTCCGAGGGCGAAGGTTCCTCTCCCTTTACGGAACAGCCACTCTCCCCCGGCAAGCATTAGCGCACCGAGCAGAAAGAAGGCACTTCCCTTCATGTAGCCCGAGAACCAGTTGGAATACGAATACTTGAAAGCCGCACCGACACCCAGAATAATTAGCAGGATGCCCAGCCGGTTAATCCATCCGAGCCCGATCTTCATCTCGATCCGGTTCTGAAGCCTTCTGCGCCGGATGATTTCTTCACTGATGTTCTCACCGGCTAGTTCATCAAGACCGCCGTCTATTTCAGAGCGCGCTTTGTTCTCCGTCTCACTTTTCATCTGCCGCTGAAGCATGACTTTTTGGTTAATTTCTGCACTGAGCTGTTCCAGACGTCCGGTAATTTCTTCTTTGTCCTCCGACAATTGACGGGAAGCGAATGCATACATCCGTTCCAGCCGATGCTTGGCCATTTGTTCAAAGGCGGTCAGCCGATCACCGTAAGCTTTGCTTTGGGATGCAAAATAGGTGTGAAGCTTCTCCCGGGATACCTTGAGGATATTCAGCTTCTCGTCGAGCATCTGCTCGGCCAGCGCCGTACGAAGCTCGTTATTCTCCTGTCTTAGCTTTTCCGAATCCGATTGAAGCGCAGTGAGCTTAACCTTGTATTCCTCCAGCCGGTTCTTCAAAAGCTCATGTTCATTAACCAGATCATTGGATTCATATTCGGCGACCAATGCCTGGTACTCTTTAATAAGAGATTCATGCTGATCTTTCATGCTCCTGAGGCGGTCTTTAAATAGCGTCATCGCTTCCCCCACTACTCGTTATGGTTAATATTCTCATTTTACTATGATGCTGGTATTAAATACATCTTAAACTAAAAAGACCTTCCCAAGCTTACTTCTCGGGAGAGGCCTTTTGTGATGTTCTATTACGAATACTTAGTTTCGGGCAGTGAATTCCTTAACCGCCTCACTCATGAGGTTCATGCCTAGCAGGAGTTCATCTCTGCCGGGATGGCTGAAGTTCAGGCGGATATAGTTCCCCCCGCCCTCTGCACTGCACAAAGTTCCCGGCATAAAGGCTACGCCTTTGCCAAGCGCACATTTGAGCAGCGAATTAGCTTCCAAACCGGGAGGAAGCATCACCCATAGGAACATGCCGCCTTTAGGAAGATGGTACGAGCTGTCTTTCCAGGCTGGACGCTTCAGAAGCTCTGCCATCAGCTTCAGTCTGGTATGATACTCACGGTTCAGAAGCGCAATATGCTCCCGGAGATCAAAGGCTGAGACATCCAGCAAATGATGTAGCAGCTGCTGATTCAAGGAGCTGGACTGCCAGTCTGCCATTCCTTTCGCTGCCGCCATCATGGAGATCAGTTCCGGACTACCGGTTGCCCAGCCCGTCCGCAGCGCTGGCGCAACGGTCTTGCTGAACGAGCCGATATATAACACATGCCCGCCTTCACTGACGTTCTCCAGTGCATACAGAGACGGGTATTTCTTAGCCGGAGGCAGGTCGTATTTCTCAAAATGCAGATCACCATAGGAATCATCCTCGACGATGAGCACGTCATGCGCACTGCACAGCTCCAGTACCTCATTACGCCGCTGCAGGCTCCAGAGGATCCCGCTGGGATTCGTGAAGCTAGGTGTAGCAAACAGCATTTTGGGACGGTATTTCCGGATCTGCTCCCGTAAATGTTCGGGATCCAGCCCCTCATGGTCTCCCTGTACCGGAATAATAAGAGCTCCCTGCATCCGCAGTGCCTGAAGGCAGCCCGGCGATGTCGGGTGTTCTACGAGTACACGGTCACCTGGGTCAATGTAGACCCGGGCAAGCAAATCTACAGCCTGCTGGCTTCCGGTTGTCAGCAGAACGCCTCCACCCGCAACATTTACTCCTTTGCCTCTAAACCAATCTCCGGTGAGCCATTCCCGAAGCGGCCCATAGCCCGCAGGATCACCATACTGGAGCGCGGTGGCATTGGCTGAAATGACATTGGATGCGGCCTCCGCGAGTAGCGACAACGGGAATAATTCTTCTGCCGGCAATTCTTCTGCAAGTGAAATGAGCGTGCCTCTTCTTGTCTGGGTTCTAATACTTAACAACGGTGACGATAACAGGGTATGTGCACGAGCGGAAAACTCATATTTCAATAGGACGCCCCCCTTCCTTGGTACCAAGAATATTCCCGCCGGAACGGCATTATGTCGCCCTTCTGAGCTTACGCGTACCTTTGCTTGTTTTGTCTTGAGAATAGGGCGTATTTCTCGATTGCCTGTGCCCGTGTGGTAACGTTTAACTTCACATATATCTTCCGGAGATAATTGTCGATGGAGCGGCGGCTTACTTCGATCTCCTGAGCAATCTTGTCATAGGTAATCCCCTGTACAATACGATCCATTATAAATGATTCTGTTGGAGTCAGCAGCAATATGCCCTCATATGCCTGCGCAGAGGAAACCGGCAGCAGACCTTTGCTCACCCAATCCAGCGGCAGGGAGAGATAACCTTCCCTAAGCCCTTTAATCAGCTGCAGTAATTGACTCGGTGATGATCTTTTGGATAAAAGACCGCTGGCTCCCAATCCGAGAAGCGGCTGGAGAAGCTCCACAGCATCATCGTCTGTCATAATGACAAAATGGGTCGAAGGAACGCTTTTTTTCAAATCCATCAAAATACTTTCTACATCGCCTTCCGGCATCCGGTAATCCATTAGAACTAATTCCGGCTGCTCTTCCTTCACAATTTCTATACATTCGCTCCACGTTGTGCACATGGACGATACGCTTAACTCCCCTTCTTCTTCCAAAATCAATTTTGCCCCCAGCATGCTGGTAGGATGACATCCTACCAAAACCACCTGCCATACCTCGACCATTGACGCCTAGACCTCCTGCTATTATGTATTTACCCAGATTGGAAACGCCGCAGCGACTCCGGATTAACGCAAGCAAGGAAGCATGATGACTTGTCCGATAATTCCTTCTTTTGACCTTGTGTACGTCCATCAGAAATTCCATTCTATAGTAATTTTAGCGCAGTAGTTTCATAGGATGCAATTACTTTTTACCCATATTCTTCATTCTTTCATTTTTGCGAAAATACTGGAACTCTGATAGAATGGGAACTTGAAAAAAACATAGCTTGAGGTGATAACATGCAGTCGTCAACGGAAACGGCCCCGGCACATTCACGCCGCTCGACTACAGCGAGAAGCGGATCTTCCGTTAAATGGTTTTTGTTATTCTGGATCGTGCTAATAGCTGCCAGTGTTTATGCGGTTTATAGCTATACGAATCATTTAAAGGAACAGGTGCTGACCGAGCTTGGCCGCCAGACTGAGCAGCAGCTTCAGAGTCTTCAAAGTGATTACGAGGGCAAAATCGCTGTACTTTCTTCCCAAGTACAAGAGCTACAGAGCACGGTGGAATCTTTTAATGAGCTATTAACGTTTACCAAAGATAACGCCAGTGCCAAAACAGATAATAGCAATAAACTATACACGCAGCTTAGTGAAGTTAACAAACAGCTTGAAGCTTTGAAGAAAGAGATGGACTTATTGAAATGATTACTCCCGTCAAAAGAGTCAACCGCTTCTTCATGCTTATCCTAGCGCCTTTTATCGGCTTGATTATATGCCTGATGCTCTATCAGCCCCCGCTTCAGCTGGATTTGCAGGTAGAGCATTACCTGCCGCCAGAGGGGCCCCTAGAAACTACAGAGGCACTCAAGGTTGATCTGATTAAGGCTCAGGCTGCTGCTGCATATACCATCGATTCCGTGAGCGCCAGCGCGAAGCTGTACAAGCAGACAACAACAAGCATGAATGCTCTGGTGAAGACGGCTAGAACCCAGGCAGCCCGCCCGGAATTTATCTATAACCGCCGGATTACAGCCAAGCTTGGATTTCCTTCTGAAGTGATCAACAGTGACCGCATTTCCATTGAGCTGTACCGCTTGAATCCGGGAACCTATAAAGGTTATGCCATGAAGATCAAGCTGAAGGACCCTTCGGCTATGACAATGAGCGTTGGGCAGAACGGCAACGGCTCGGAGACTACGATGCAGGCGGTAAGCCGCCATGGGGCTATTGCGGGTATTAATGCCGGAGGTTTTGCTGACAAAGGCGGGAAACGTTATCCGCTCAGTACAACCATTGTCGGTGGTCACTATCTTAACGGATTCGAATCCAGTTATAAGGATCTAAGTTTTGTCGGGCTTAATTCCTCCGGGAAGCTGATTGGCGGTAAATTTTACAGCCAAGAGCAGCTTGACCGCTTGAATCCGGCTTTTGGGGCTACCTTTGTACCTGTCCTGCTAAAGAACAACGTCAAAGTTCCTATACCTGATAAATGGAAAGTCAGCCCCAAACGGGCACCGCGTACCGTCATGGGTAAATATAAAGATGATCAGCTGCTGATCCTGGTAGCCGACGGTTATAATGAGAATGGAAGTTCCGGGGCGACACTGGAGGAAATTCAAAATAAGCTCTACAGCATGGGTGTATTAGATGCTTATAATCTGGATGGCGGCGGTTCCTCTTCGCTTATCTTTAACGGCAGAGTCGTGAACAAGCCTTCCGATGGAAGACTTCGCCCCGTCCCGACAAGCTTTTTGTTCTTCAAATAAATCATAATGATTTGTCTATGGCACTTATCACATTTTCCGTTTATTTTTACAAAATAGCAGGTTATACTATAAGTAACGAATACAGTTATTTGGAGGTGTCCTGCATGTCTTTCTCACTGACCTTTTGGATCGTTACTATCGTGTTCCTTTTATTCCTGACCGGTATACTCACTGCTTCCTACAATGAAGACAAGACCAAGGGACTATAAGCTCCAGAACGGATCAAGGCATAATCAACACCTATTCCTATACGTAACAAAAGAAAGAGCGCGGCTACGAAGTAGCGGCGCTCTTTCTTTGTTAAGTACAACCCCCGAAGGGTTTCACTCTCTGGCCTAAGCGTGTCTTTGCAATTGAGTCATTTCTGAAAGACAAGCAGCACAGATATAACGGTCCTTATATTCACTTACTTCTTCCATAGATCCGCAGAACACACATTTAGGACGGTATCTCTCCAAAATGATATGGTCGCCTTGAACCAGAATCTCTACCGGATCTCCTTCGTTCATTTGGTACCTCTTACGTAGTGATTTAGGTAGAACTATTCTACCGAGCTGATCCACTTTTCGAACTACACCAGCAGGTTTCATATCTAACTGACACCTCTCCTGTTCAACTATTTATAACTACATATTACTATTTTCGGCACAATAGTAAGATTTCGATAGAGTATTGTCGAATCCTGCTGAAAAAAACTAAAATCCGTGACTTCTTTTAGACAAGTTTCGGAAAATCCAGTTGACGGAGTGCTTCATACACAATAATTGCTGCAGAGTTCGATAAGTTTAGGGATCGTACCGCATCACTCATCGGCATCCGAATGCAGGTCTCTTTGCCTGCTTCCAGAATATCCGAAGGCAGTCCTTTCGTCTCCTTACCGAACACGAAAAAGTCACCATCTCTGTAGGCGAAATCACTATATCTTTTCTCCGCCTTGGTGGTGGCATAAAAGAATCGGCTGTCCGGGTATTGCTCTAATACCTCGGCAAACGAATCGTGATATTCAAGGTTTACAGCATGCCAATAATCCAGACCTGCCCGTTTTAAAGCTGCGTCATCCGTACGAAATCCTAGCGGTCGTACCAGATGAAGATGAACACCTGTTGCCGCACAAGTACGTGAGATGTTTCCGGTGTTCGCCGGAATTTCCGGTTCCACCAATACGATGTGTAATGCCATGTTGAAGCTCCTTCTCTGTATGTAGGTCCATAATTGTAGAAAGTCTCCCGCCGCACGGCGGAAGACTGGGGATCAAATATTTTAACCTTGGCTTTGACGGAAATGATTCATGAAATCAACTAATGCCTTTACGCTCTCGTAAGGAACAGCATTATAGATCGAAGCCCGAAGACCGCCCACACTGCGGTGGCCTTTGAGTCCAATGAAACCTTCCTTCTCAGAAGCCTTAATGAACTGTTTCTCCAACTCTTCCGATTGCATCCGGAAGGTTACGTTCATAATGGATCGGCTGCCAACCTCAGCTACACCACGGTAGAATCCGTCACTTCCATCGATTGTATTATACAGCAGACCCGCTTTATCACGGTTTTTAGCTTCTACACCGGCGAGTCCACCTTGCTCTTCAATCCACTTCAACACTTCGTTCACCATATAAATGGAGAAGGATGGTGGTGTGTTGTAGAGCGAGCTGTTTTTGTAATGGGTGTTATATCGCAGGATTGTCGGAATCGTCGAAGGTGACTCAGCGATCATCTCTTCCTTCGCAATAACTACCGTAACTCCGGATGGCCCCAGATTCTTTTGAGCACCTGCATAAATCAGGCCGAATTTCGTAACATCAAAAGCACGGCTCAGAATGTCACTGGACATGTCGGCAATGAGCGGAATGGAGCCGGCATCAGGGAACTCGGAATATTGGGTTCCTTCAATGGTCTCATTGGAGGTAACGTGAAGATACGCGGCATTGTCTGCCGCCTTGATCGAACTCAAATCCGGAATGGCGAGAAAGGATTTATCTTCTGATGAAGCGGCTACATGGGCGCCTCCGGCCAATTTGGCTTCTTTATACGCCTTGTCTGCCCAGCTTCCGGTCATTACATAACTGCCTACCTGGCCGGCAGAGATAAAGTTCATCGGAATCATGGCGAACTGGGTACTGGCACCGCCTTGCAGGAACAGCACCTTGTAACCTTCAGGATTGCCGAGGAGGGACAGCAGACGTGCCTGTGCTTCATTATGCACAGATTCGTATATAGCCCCGCGATGTGACATCTCCATAATTGACATTCCGCTCTCACGAAAATCGACGAACTCCGCTTGCGCGCGTTCCAACACTTCTAACGGCAGCGCCGCTGGACCAGCATTAAAATTGTATGCTCTCTTGCTCAAAATCTCTCCCCACCCTTTCTCTCCTCTGAATATGGATATGGTTATGATAGCAATAATCTTACTCACCAGCAAGTATAATTATTCACATGGACGGTTAGTTTAATCCCTTTTAGGCTGTGAAAAACTGATAGGTTCTATTCCAGGCAAGGCTTTGTCCCGGTGCCAAATCAATGTTAATGAAGACTTCCGGAGAAATGACATGTCTTTCGCCCCATAAAGCAATCTGCGAAACCTTGAAGTCTCCACTTTCCCGCACACCGGCTCCACTTGGCTTATGCAGCAGCTCCCAGTTAAACTCAGCTCCCGCCTTCTCGTAGCCCTTAAGTTTACAGTAAAAGGCTTTGTCCGGTGTTCTCTTCCAGCTTAGGGTGTCTTTATTTACGTGCAGCAGATCTGAAGTATATGAAGATTCCGGTTCCTCGATCTGCACATCACCAGGGAGCCTAAGCTCATAGTCGTTACCAACATCTTGTTTATTGATTCCAATGAAATTATGCACATACTCTTCAGTCTGAAAGGACAGTGAGCCTTTATTGCTCAGCTCATAAGCAATTGTCATTGTGTTGCCGTCCAGGGAAATCTTCTTAGTCTGATGGATAGCATACCCCCGGCATTCCAGAGGATACACCGTGTATTTCACCTCATGCGCAGAGACCTCCACATTCACCTTGAACGGATTGACCTGGTAATCAAAAAAGAACTGATAGGGCTGATTGTTCTGCTTCTGCAGCAACCCAATACCCGGTTTAGGAAACCAGCCACCTACAGGGGCTTTATCATACCCAATTGCCCGGGAAATGCCGAATTCATTACACAATCCGGCACCACCAGTTCCAGCGCCGGGGATCAGGCTTTCAGGCACGCAAAAGGTATGTCCACCATTCAATAAAGTCACCTGTTCTATAAATCCTGTCCAATCAAAACGGGAACCCTTATAGTCCCCTACATTGGCAATGTCAACGGTCAGAACTCCGTTCGATAACGTATACGCCATTAAGTCGCGTCCTTTCACCTTCAGGATATCAATTTCGCTGATTGTCAAAAGCGTCCGCTCCGCCGTAAACCGGGCGGAGCAGACGCCCCTTACTTCTGAATAGATATATTACATTACTGCTTCGATAATAATAGGGGCTCCAGCCAGCTGAGAAGTCAGTACCGAACGAGGAATGACAACACCACCCGCTTCCCTCTGCAGCTCAACCAAAGTGCCGTTAATGGACACAGAGGATATTTGATAATCTCCGTATTCCAGAAGATCTTTATTGGTATAAATAACTTTAAGCTGACGGTCAGCGAATAACGTCGAGATGGATGCTGTACCCTCCGCATCGAACTCCTCCCGGGTCAGCTTAGGTGCTAACAGCAGATCGCCAAGCTTACCTTTTACCCCGAAGACCTCCGTAACCATCGTTAACAGCAGCCAACTCGCTGATCCGGTCAAATAGGTATACATACCTCTACCTTGCTCATTAATGTATTCCGGGATTCCGGGATACATCCGGCTTACTTCAAAGTCTGCGCTGAGCTGATACAGCGAATCCAGCACTTTTCTGCCAGCCTTCACATAACCGCGTTTATAGAGTGCGTTACCATACATAATCGTCATATGGCTGAACATTGCGCCATTCTCTTTATGCCCAAACGCAAATCCGAACGCGCGGCCCAGATTCTGCTGAATTCCTCCAAAATTGGAGTTAAGTCGGTATCCGATTTTGTCATCCAGAAGATTCTCTTCAACAGCGGCAATAATCTGCGGTACCTGTTCGTCAGAAGCGGCATGGCCAAGCAGCGGGAATACCTGTCCAGTCAATGTCATACGGACACCTTCCTTGAACTGCCCTTCTACCCGTTCTCCATCATTATTGTAGTAACCGTTGAACCAGCCGCCTTCAGCGCCGTTATTTACCCATTCGTTTTGACGTAAGTGATTGAAGATCCATTCCGCCTTTTGCTCCAGATCCGCAGCTACCTGCTCAATATCAAGCGATAACTTCACTCCGCTCACCTTATTTGGTGCTTCGGCATAGTACCGCTCCAGTAATGCCAGCTTGCCGGAGACGGAATTATAATCAGCTTGTTCACCCAGCGAATCCAGAAGTATGGTGATTTCTTCCGCTACCTGAATGCTCTGCTGGCCCGTACGTTCTTTGAGATTGCGCAGCAGACGTGCCAGATCCAGAAGATTGCTTCCATAAAAAGAAGTGAACGTTACGCTCTCACCGCGGTCAGCGCCCATGTCCAATCCATCGTTCCAGTCTGCTCCTTCAAGCTTGATATTATTGTGTTCGCCTACATTGAAGAAAGGAACAAGATTCTGCAAGAGAATATGCTCAAGAATGGTACCTTTATAGATTTCACCTTCGGCTGTCTTCAGTTCGCTGCCGTCAGCAGGCAGTAGGGAAAGATCACGTTTCTTGCAGCGGTTCATGAAAGTATCCCGGAAATAAGACTGTTCCTGGTTCAAGAACTCCAAGTCACCGCTCTGATCCAAATACAGCATCGTTGTCATGAGCGGCCAGGCACCATGATCCATCCAGACCCGTGGAATATTATTACGGTCAGCAATAAACTCGCCGGGTTTTTGTCCGATAATGGTTGCGTTACTGCCATCAATCCGCACGCCTGCATAATTATTCAACAGCAGACTGCGCACATCAGCAGGTTCCATAATCAGCAGCGCCAGGCAATCCTGCCACAAATCGCGCCAGCCGCGTCCGCCGCGTCCATAGTCATGATAAGGCAGGAACGAGTTGCCGTATAATCTCCGGAGCACCGGCTGTAGGGTCACCCATTTCATCCATTGGTCCACAGAGTGATCACCAGTTTGGAACTCTACCGTGTTGACCTTCTCATTCCAGAACGTTTTAGTCTCCTCTAGCAGCCTATCAAAAGCTTCGGAAGAGCCGTATTTACTGATCAACGCCGGAATATCTATTCTGTTGTCTTCAATTGAAAGAGCCACTACATAGGAAGAACTCTCTCCAGGCAGTAATGTTACTCTTGCAAAGCGAAGTCCACCTATCGCCTCATAACCTTCTCTTGTTGAATCAGCACCTGACTCAGGTTCGCGGTTCAACACAACCGCCTCCGGCCAGTCCAAGCTCCCGCCTTCACCGATAAACTCTTCCTGAACCGGGAAGAATCCGACAGGGGCACTTCCGCTGCCTTCTGCTCCAAATACACCATAGGACGTATGATTAATGCGGTGTCCCCGCTCATCAAATGAAAGGGCAGGTTGTACTTCAACTCCATATTCGGACATGAAAATACGGTGAAGCAGGGAAGTCACATGTCTGTGATCACGGAGATCATCCGCAGAACGGGCATATAGCGGAATGGCAGCCGTAGGTGTCAGTTCAAGTGTTTCTTCGCCTGTATTCGTAAGTACTACTTTCATCAGTTCAACCTTATCATTCCCGGAAGGAACAAAGCTCGTAACCTGTGCCGTCAGGCCAAACTCCTTACTGCTGCGAGTGACACGATGCCAGAGGAATCCGGCCTCGAGTTCAGCTTCATCTGCTGCATTGCTGTAGAAGCCGGCATTCTGACGGGCAGAGTTCCCGGTAGCAGACCAAGCACCCTTTCCTTCTGCGTGCACCCAGAAATTACGGGAAGCACGGGAATTATGCAGATCCTCTACAGAAAGAGGCGGGCTAAGAAAAGTATTGTGGCCCGAGGTGGTTTGACCGTGCATTTTAGGACTCACAGTAGACATCATGCCGCCTTCATTAACTAGCGGAAAATATAAATAGCTGCTGCGGTCAGGCTCCTGAAGTCTGAACTCCCCGTTATTTCCGGTAAATTCCCAGCCTCGTGTAGATTTTTGATTCAATGTATTCATCCTCTCTAAACATTTCAGAAATCGGTTTCGTTAATCTGATTATTACATCGTTCGAATTCTTTGTAAAGCATTAAGCATAAATCCTATGATAATTGGCGATATATACACAAATCTCATATATATCAACACTTCTCGCCTGAAATGCTGCGCTGTAATTTTGCGATAATGAGCGTTATTTTTACGAAACTATTTTCGTAACTGTTTATTGGATACTATATTCATTGAATATTCTCTTAATTTATTATCAATTCAACCTACCTATAACGCACATCCCACCTTCATAGGGTCTGTTGCAGCTTGTTGCCTTAAGTAGGGAACAGGCTTAATAACCCAAGCTGAATCGCTCTGATGGCATTTAAGGCCTAAATTAGGGGCTGGTAGCTTCTAAGGGCAGAGAGTGACTCATAAAGGGGAAAGAAAGCTTGTTGGGAAGCAAAAGTCATGCTAAGCGTGTACGGATAGGTATAGCATGAACATTCATCAGACTAATAACTGCCGCCTGTCTCCGGAAGGCACGATATAGATTTACGTGCGAAGCAGAGTCACCCATTTATTAAGTCGGCTGAGGGGAAGAGAACGGGTGCGGGTGCGGGTGCGGGTGCGGGTGCGGGTGCGGGTGCGGGTGCGGGTGCGGGTGCGGGTGCGGGTGCGGGTGCGGGTGC